>JBAHZW010000131.1:0-34249 GCA_037132835.1 Colwellia sp.
CGCTTTTAGCCGAATCTTTCGGACAGCGTTTGTTGGACATTTTTACGGCGTTATCACCTTTTTATGTGGAATAACCACATTACAAAGGCTCTGCCTTGTATAAATACCCAACAATTCGCTGCAAAAACAATCTCGAAAGATCAACAGCCCCTAATGCCAGTTATTAATGTCCATTAGTGATGTCAGCTTTAAGGTCATTAAACGGAACTTAGCGGATAAACAAAAAAGCGCTGATACTTATATCAGCGCTTTTTAACCGTGATCCTTAGGCATAACTAGCGACTTAGTGAAATAAGCCTCAGACTAAATTGTCCAAGTCACCGTTTCACTAATACTCTCCCGCCACTGCTCTAACGATTCATTCTTATCGGCAACGATAAGAATGTTACTGTCGTTGAATGCTAAGGCACTACCAAAAAAATGTTCATCATGAAAAGCACGGCTAAAGCTAAGTTGTTTATTTTTAGGCACCACAAAGACAGTGACTGGGCTAGTTTTCCCTTGATAGACCAAATGTAAACTTCTCATGCCATCAAAACGACAGTAATCGGCAAAAAGTAACTTACCTATAGATTGACTAAAACGGCCCTCAAAGGTCGCCATTTTTTTATTTAATGACGTTAATGATAATTGCTTACTCGCATTATTATTAAAGTCTCCTTGCTCATGATAGACATGGGCTAGGGCATAGTCTCCTAAATTGTCATAAGCACTTGAAAATTGGATAAAGTTAAAACCTACCGCACTAAAAATAGCGACTGATGCAACCAAAGCTAAGTAAAAACGGGTTCTACGTTTTTTAATTTGGTGAGCGGCCAGTGTTTGACGTAAAATTAGTTTGTTATATAAATCATCGGGAACAGGTATTTCTAAGATCCGTTTAATCTTTTCATCTAATTGACAGAGTTCTTTTACAAACTTTCTTTTACTCATATCTTGCTGTTGCGCAGCTAAAATATCCACATCTTTATCCTTGGGATTGGCATATATGACGCGTCTAAATTGTAAATCATCCATTGTAAATACCTCGCTTAGCTGGCTGTGCTTCTAACGCTGCTTTTAATTGGTTTCGGGCTCTAAATAATCGAGTCATCACTGTGTTCTTGTTTAGAGCTAATATGCCAGCAATATCTTCACCACTAAAGCCACCAAGAACCTGTAATACCAAAGGCTCGGCGTACTCTGGAGGCAGTTGCGCTATTTTTTCTCTTAGCCAGTGATCTTCTAATTGTTGCTCTGTGGTAACGGATTTGGTATCTGTTATGGTGGCTTCTTCATAGTCACTCATTTCAAAACGCTTACGCTCAAAACGCCGAGCATTTTCTCGTCGTAAAATAGTGATTAACCATGACTTAGCTGCTTTTTCATCTTTTAACGAGTCAAGGGCTCGCCATGCGCGTAAAAAAGTTTCTTGCACTAAGTCTTCAGCCACTTGTCTTTCATGGGTGAGCCAATAGGCATAACGGTATAAGTCACCGTGTAGCGCCTTTACTAACGCCTCATATCTAACTTGTTTTGTCATCATATGGTTAAAGACCCTACCTTGGAGGAATTTATTTCAAGGGTAGACGTTTTTTTATTTTTATATTCATTTTTATACTAAAAATAGTACTATTTAATGAAATTAGGAAGACCTATACCTTTACCACGCGAGAGGTAAAGGTTCCTGCTTAAGAGTAAGGGTTAGGGATTAAGTGACATTTTTTGATGTGTATTGTGCTTTGCTTGGTGATACTTATTTACCGCTTGAATTGCACTGAGTAAATCTGTGCCTTGCCATGGCGATGAGTCATCAAGTTTGTTTTTTCCATAAAGGAACTGCTGTAAGTGAGTAACTGCGTGGGTAAAACTTTGATTTTGCACCATCGTTTGTGCTTGAGCAATATTATGGACAGCGATGCCAACGTTATTATCAGCCAGTAATTGTTTTAGCCAAGGTAAGAGTAAATTTAATGTTTGCTCAGCATTGTTTTTCTTACAGACCGCCAGAAGTGCAAGATAGTGATTTCCTGAATGAGTGATGATATGCGGTTGCACTTTTTTAGGTAAGGCTTTCTTTAAATAGATAATGTGCGTGAGCCATGCCAAAAGAGTGAATAACCATAAGCTCAGAAAGAGCCATTGTAAACTTTTGTCTTGCACTGCAAGCTGAGTGTTAGTAACAGAGCTTTGCTGAGATGTGTCATTAGTCAGGTTTACTCCTTGATCTGAACTATCATTTTGTCTGCGGGTACTACTCGACTCACTTTGGTCATTAAGGGTAATGCTCTCGTTTGCAGGCTGTACTGAAATAGTTTGTGAGGGCAGTGTCGCTTGTTCAATTTTATTCGTTACCGTGTTAAACCAAGTGACCTGCATTTCAGGTAAAATAAAATCGCCAGCGGTACTCGGTATTAAGGCAAAACTTTGTATTTTTTGGCTGAATAAACGGTTGTTTCTTAGGCTTGAATGTAGCTCTGCTTGATCTGGATAAATTTTCAAACCGGGGCTACTTTGCATTGTTAGTTTTGGCAACTGTGCTTTTGAAAGCCCTGCAGCGGTTAACGTGATAATACGTGTAATAGGCTCGCCGACAATAAATTGTCCATTATTACCTTGCCATTCCTGATGTAAGGTTAGTATGTCAGTAGGTAACCATTGTGCATTGCTTGGGTAGGTAACCGGTATAGGTAGCACAGTTATGTTAAGTTCATCGCCAATAAGGCTTACAGGCTTAGTTTGGGCATAACTAAAAAAATTTGAGCGGCGGTTAGACGCTTGTCGAATTTCACCAGAAAACACAGGGCCACTGATGATAAATTCGCCACTTTGCTCAGGGGTTATCGCGTATGTTTGTTCAATGATGCGGTAACGTTTACCGTTAATTAAGCCATCAGTTTGTTTATCTTTACCTATTTTCTCAATAATTGCACCCGTTAACTCAGGTTTGTCTATACTGGCGCTGTGCAGATCTACCGCAAAATGTAGCTTTATTGATAAGGTTAATGACTGTTGTACATACACTTCATCAGTGGATAATACACTGGTAATAAAAATATCCGTTTGCTTAGTACTAGAGGGATCATTAGCGGCAATAACGTTTAGTACGATAGGCGCCGTTTGTTGATCCTCAACCGTCAAGGCTGGAATGGTATATTGCCCAGTACGACGAGCAATTAAGGTGACTTGCCACTTGGTCATTCGGGTGGCACTAAAATTCACTATATTGGTTTGTGAACTAACTCGTGTTTGACCGACGATAAAATCCTTCAGTAATGGTCGAGTATCTAAGGCATTATTATTAACATTGTCGTCAGCCGTTACCGTTAATAAGATTGATTCATTAATCATGGCCGGATTTTTATCTACTACAGCGGTTACTTTTGATAAGGCATAGGCATTATGACTTATCAAAAGTATTATTAAGGTGAGTAGAGTTAAGATAAAGCTGTTCATTACGTTGCATAAGCCCTGACTTGTCTTGGCAGTATTTACGCTATTCGATGGTTTAGTCATTATATTTTTCGCTGTATCAGTCGCATAATGGGTATTAATGATCTTAGTTTTTTTATTGGTTAAACGCGCTAAAGGCATTGATAAATTGCTTACCATTTTTTAGTTACTCCTTGAGGCGCACCGTCATTTTGACGTTTTTGGTATTCAAGGCGCATTTTATTTCTTAATAATAAATAAGGATCGTCTGTCACTTTATTTAACAGTTGCTGATGCCTTTGCTCTGTTTCTTTTGTTTTACTTTCTTGCGCTAGCTGAGCAGATGATTTTTCATCACTTTCTGGCTCTTCATCTGACTCTTTCGCTTCTTGTGCTGCTTTTTCTGCTTCGTCTTGCTGTTCATCAGCTTGATCTTGATCTTGATTTTGTTCTTGACCTTGACCTTCTTCTTGGCTTTCTTCTTGATTTTGAGGGTTTTCTTGTTCATCACCGGCTTGACTCTGATCTTGAGGCTGACTTTCACCGTCTTTATTTTCTTGGCTGCCTTGTTTATCACCTTGCTCTTGTTGCTCTTGCTCTTGCTCCTGTTCTTGTTGCTTCTTAAGCATCTCTAGGTTTTCTTTGGCATGGGTTAAGTTAGGATCTTTTGCTAAAGCTTGCTGATAAGCGTCAATAGCCTCATCAATTTTTTGTAATTGTGCTAGTGAATTTCCTTGATTATAAAGTGATTGGGCGGTATCACTTTGCTTAAAAGCTTGTAAGGCTTTTTCATAATCACCGGCTTTATAATGGGCACTACCTTGCCATTGACTCTCTTCAAATTGCTTAGCCGCTTGAGCATAGTCTTTTTGTTGATAATGCTGTTGTGCTTGTTGGTCTGAGGTTTGCCATAAATCTCGCCACCATTGGTTAGCGCTATTGCTATCAGCTTGAGTCTCTGAGGGGGTAGGGCTTTGAACTGTGTTAGTTGTAGCGGCATAACTGTTAGGGCTTATACTGACTAAGCTTAACATCAGGGTTAATGGCATAAGCCATGTTATGACTAATATGCTTGTGCCTCGGCGAAAGTAGCTTAATAACAAGGGCAATATAATGAGTAATAACCAAGGCCCTTGCTCTTGATATTGATCACCTTGCATTGCTTGCTCAGTCGTTGATTCATCTGTTTGTGAATTAATTGCATCCTCAAAATTGACAGTTAAATGTGCCGTTAGTGCGTTAATATCGGCGTTACCATTGGTCATTGTGTGATAAACTCCACCCGTACTTCGGGCAAACTCCAACAGTTTAGCTATTGGCAATTTAGGAATAACAATCGCCCCGTTATTATCTTTGAGTAATTTACCGTTACTGAGTTTTATTGGGGCTCCATCTTTACTGCCGACACCTAAAATATTGACGGTATGGTTGTTGCTATTTGCCCAATCAAAGACATCTGACATTTCTTCATTATCCAAATCATCGGTAAACCAATAAATATCCCCGCTGATATGACCCGCATTTTTTAGTGTTGAATCGGCTAATGTTAATGCGGCCAAAGCATTCGCGCCATAAGCGGGCATAATGTCTGGTGAGAGTGAAGGTAAGAGCAGGGCTATATTATTATCATCTTGTGTTAAAGGGCTAATAATAAAGGCATCTCCTGCATAGGCGATAAGACCGACATCACCTTCCTTTATTTTTTTAAGTAAATCGATGGCCTTATAGCGTGCACGAGTCAACCTATTGGGTTTGACATCGGTTGCATACATGGAATAAGACATATCCATGATAATGACTGCGCCACGCTCTAGTTGATAGACCGGCTGAGGTAATTTCTGCCAAGCAGGTCCCGCGAGAGCTAAAATAACACAACAGCCAACAATGAAGGGTTTTAACCAATACAGTCCTTGAGGGGTGTTTATGGGCGTTGCTTTACTGTGCGAGTTTTCTAACAAGGCGCTCGCTAAATGTGCAGGTAAAAAATGTTGCCAAGGTGACTGGTAATAACGAATCTTTTTAATAATAAATATCACCATAAATAAGGCGATAAAAGCCACTAACCACCAAGGTCGAATAAAATGAAAGTGATTACTCATTTCTACGAGGCTAAATCCATCAAAGTTAATGTTTTGAAAATCAATTGCCTCAAAAAGTGTGTTTGAGGTTGATTCAGAAAATTGTGTTGATACATTGGTTTGTTGTGCAGACATATTATTTACCACCAAGCGCGTGAGTATTATTTTGCTTTGTTCGCTGAGTTGGCAATAAAAATGAAAAATGTAAACTGAGTAAATAGCCAAAACAAAGTAGCGCTGATAACGCCAGTGGCCAATAAAATAACGCGGTAAGTGGTCGCATTTGTTGCTGCTCTTGTTCAATAGGCTCAAGTTTATCTAATAAACTGTATATTTCACTCATGGATTGACTATCTCGGGCGCGAAAGTACTGGCCGCCAGTTTGTTTGGCGATATTTGTTAAGCTCTCTTCGTCTAAATCACTGGAAGGGTTAATGCGTTGTGAGCCCCACAATGATTGTTGCAACATGACATCAGCGCCAATACCTACGGTGTAGATGGTAATGCCTTTAGCAACCGCTAATTCTAAGGCTTGTTCTGGGGTTATTTTTCCTGCGGTATTCTGTCCGTCGGTTAATAAGAGTAGTACTTTGTTAGAGTCTTTTTTTGTATCAAATCGTTTTACCGCAAGTGCAATAGCGTCACCAATAGCGGTTTTTCTACCCACGAGATTTAGTTCACTTTCATCTAACATTTGTTTTACTGTTTTTCTATCAAAGGTCATCGGCGTTTGCATGTAGGCATCATCGCCAAATAAAATCAAACCGAGACGATCACTTACCCGACGTTCAATAAAGTCACCAAGAACGACTTTCAGCATCTGTAAACGGTTGACATGACGACCATTGAGGTTCATGTCTTCAATTTCCATACTGCCAGATAAATCAACGGCAATCATCATTTCACGTCCTTCAACGGGGATATCAATTGCTTCACCAAGCCATTGAGGTCGACTAACGGCTAGAATAAGTAAAAGCCAACAGCTAGATAAAATAATCAGCGGCAATCGGCGTTTTTTTTGTTCATGTTTGGCGTTATCGGCTACATTGATAACCGTTGGCATGATCAGAGCACTTTGTTGATTAGCACTTTTTTTAACGGGTAAAAAGTAAATAAGGATCGGCAGTGGTAGTAGGGTAAATAGCCAAGGCCAAGCAAAGCTTATCATTCGCTTAACTCCTTTTCTTTTTCGGCAGGTGAAGGTTGAGTTGTTGGTTTATCAGCAGTTAATGTTGAGGGTTTTTGAATAGATGATTTAACTGCTTTCACTGGAAGTGCATGCGTTAACCATAGCTTGGCTGCTTGCTGACAATCACGGTCAATATCTGCCGTTGCTATGGCTTGTTGTTGCTCCGTTTGCTCATTTTGACTCGCTTGCTTAGCTTCGTCTGGTGCCTGATATTGGCCATTAAAACCAGCAGTGGTTAATTGTGTGAAATTATTTTGATGTTTATCAGGTAATTGCATTATTAAAAACTGTTGAAAAGAGTCACCGTATAATTTGGCTAAGTGTTGACGACTAAAATAATGCATAGCCGTCCACTTTAATAATGAAATGCATTCTTTAGCACGCATAGTGTCATTATTTTCAAGGGTCGCTAACGCCTGATTTTTAACTGCGTTTAGCTGCTTATGTTGTTTGAATTTTTTGTAGAGCCATATTGCGCTAATCAAAATAAGTAGGAGTAAAATCCACCAACCCGGTGCAATAGGAAAATTGCTCACTTGCTCTGGCGTATGAATGTCGTGCAACTGTAATGTTTGTCCAGCGGATTGACTAGCTAATTGATTGGCTAGCTGTCCTGATAAAGGAGTAGGGTTGGGTATTGCCATTACAAAGAGGCCCCACTATAGGTTAATTGTTGTTCTAGGCTGTCCCCAGCACTAAAGTGAATGACTCGGGCACCTGCTGATTGCAATAACAATTTCATTTTATCATCTTGCTCATTTGCTTTTTGTTGGTATTGCTCCGCGGTACTGGTATCGCCGAGTGTTAACTGTTGACGAGTCTTGCCGTCGGTAATGGTAACGGCTAATTTCAAGGTACTTTCAGGTAACCTTTTTTCTAGTGGATCACTGATTAAACACACCACTAATTCACAATGCTGGCTAATTTGACTAAGGTGCCTTAACGCATGAGGACTGTATTTTTCATCGCGAAGAGCATGACCATCGGTGATTAAATACACAAGTGAGCCAGGTTTGGCAATATGTCGTAATCGAGCACAGTGATCATCAAAATAATGTTGCTTTGCTAATACCTTATTCGCTAACTCGCCATCATCTAATACCACATTGTTTAAATATTGCTCATCACTTGAGGTGGCTTGGCTTATATTGGTTGCGTTTTTCTGGGTTTTATTGTTTAGAGTGGTTAAGGCATGTAAATAATGCAATACCCCCGATTTACGGCTACGTGGTTTCAATTCAATATGCTGTTCGTCACAAAAGACTAAGCCACCGATTCGGTCACCACGGCTTTTGGCGTGCCAAGCAACAAGTGCCGCTAAATGAGCAGCTTGTACCGATTTAAAAAGTAGTTTACTGCCAAAGTGCATATTTTGGCTTAAGTCGGTGGCAATGAGTACCGGTCGCTCTATTTCTTCTCGAAACAGTTTAGTATGGGTTTTTCCTGTTCGTGCTGTTACTCGCCAGTCAATAGCACGAATATCATCACCCGTTTGGTAATGACGCACTTCATCAAACTCCATACCTCGTCCTTTACTACGGGACAAATAATTACCGGTTTGTTTACCTTGGATATTTTTTTTACCGGCAAGGTCTATCAGACGACTCTTACTCTGATATTGCAGTAACTCCTGCATAGATAAGTCTATACCATTACTATATAAACCGGCGAGTAAAAGGGGAACCGCCTCTTTATTTAAGCGTTCAGTAGACGATTTTTTTTGACGATTAAACCACATAAAGTAACTCTTTTTGTGCATTTTCTTTCATTGTAAACATTAATTTATACGCTGTTCAGTTAAGGGGTTAGGCAACCGCAACGAAGGTTAAAATATGATCAAGTACTTGGTTCGGGCTAATACCTTCAGCCTCTGCTTGGTAACTGAGTATAATTCTATGTCTAAGCACGTTATGAAAAACTGCTTGTATATCTTCAGGGCTAACAAAATCACGGTTATGCAACCAAGCGCGGGATCTAGCACAACGATCTAATGCTATAGTGGCTCGAGGGCTGGCGCCTAAGGCAAGCCAAGTACTTAACTTGTCATCATATTTTTTAGGTTGTCGGGTAGCGATAATTAAATCGACGATATAGCGCTCTAATGACGGTGCCATATGTATATTGAGTACTTGATCGCGGGCTGAAAAAATTTCACTTTGGCTGAGTGTGCGTAAAGTGTTGGCTTTTATTTGAGTGCTTTTATCATTCTGCACCGTATTTGAGCTGAGCGCTTCACCACGCGTGAGTTTTAATATTTCTAACTCACTTTCGGCATCTGGGTAGCCTATTTCAACATGCATCAAGAAACGATCTAACTGTGCTTCTGGCAATGGATAAGTCCCTTCTTGCTCGATAGGGTTCTGAGTGGCCATCACTAAAAATAGTTTAGGTAAGTCATACGTTTTACGACCTACGGTTATTTGTCCTTCTGCCATCGCCTCTAATAAAGCAGATTGTACTTTAGCGGGAGCTCGATTAATTTCATCGGCTAGCACTAAGTTTTGAAAAAGAGGACCTTTTTGAAAGACAAAGGTGCCGTCTTCAGGACGATAAATATCGGTACCCGTTAAATCGGCGGGTAATAAATCAGGGGTAAACTGTATTCTATGAAAATCTGCTTCTAAACCTTGTGCTAAGGCATTAACCGCGCGGGTTTTTGCCAAACCGGGCGGACCTTCAACAATTAAATGACCATTAGCGAGTAGGGCAATCAGCAAACTCTCAACTAAGGCTTCTTGACCGATTATTTGTGAAGATAAATGTTCTTTTAAGGTAGAGAAATGTTCAATTGCCATACGGATAAATTCTTATAGTTTAGTCGTTTTAGGGAGTAACTCAGCGATAACTTACTTTTGAAATCACTAAAGAGTACATATTTTCATCCATTTTACTAAGGAAAAAATTAAGCTAGTATTTTATATAAGGTTAGTGTGAAAAAAAACAAGTAATAAGTAACAAAAAAAATACGATAAAGTCATTATCCAAAGATAATCATGAGCTAATGATTGAATTTTTTTATTACTTCGATAGAATCAAGGTAAAGACCATGAGGTCAGACCTCTTGGTTTTTGATTAAAAATAATACCAATAATATAAATAATACAATTAATACAGTCAATGGAGTAATAAATGACCATGAATAAATTAACCACTTCAACAGGGGAACGCATAGCAATAGTTGCAGGATTGCGCACTCCATTTGCAAAACAGGCAACGGACTTTCACGGTATACCGGCGGTTGATTTAGGAAAAATCGTTGTTAATGAGTTATTACAAAAGCATGATATTGACCCAGCAATAATTGACCAGCTCGTTTTTGGTCAAGTTGTACAAATGCCCGAAGCACCGAATATTGCGCGTGAAATTGTTTTAGGTACGGGAATGAATGTCAGTACTGATGCGTACAGTGTCTCGCGCGCTTGTGCGACCAGTTTTCAATCCACGGTCAATATTGCTGAATCAATAATGGCTGGTCACGTTGATGTTGGTATTGCTGGCGGCGCTGATTCTTCCTCTGTAGCACCGATAGGCGTTTCGAAAAATCTTGCTCGCACCTTGGTTGACTTAACAAAAGCAAGATCCTTTGGCAAAAGGCTTTCATTACTGAGTCGTCTTGGTTTGAAAGATTTATTACCCGTTTCTCCCGCTGTTGCAGAATATTCTACTGGTATTTCTATGGGACAAACCGCAGAGCAAATGGCGAAAACCTACCAAATATCTCGTCAAGAGCAAGATGCGCTAGCTCATAGATCCCATACTTTAGCGACCAGTAGTTGGCAAGAAGGAAAATTAGCGGATGAAGTCATGGCGGTACATGTCCCTCCTTATAAGAAATTTATTGATAAAGACAATTGTATTCGAGAAAACTCAGTATTGGACAGCTATGCCAAATTAAAACCAGTATTTGATCGCAAGCATGGCACAGTTACCGCTGCAACAAGCACACCATTAACTGATGGCGGTGCCGCACTATTATTAATGCGAGAAGGTCGGGCGAAAGAGTTAGGTTATAAACCTTTAGGTTATATTAGGAGTTTTGGTTTTGCCGCGATAGATGTTTGGCAAGACATGCTAATGGGACCAAGTTATGCTACTCCTATTGCTCTACAACGTGCGGGTATGACTTTAGCGGATATCGATTTAATTGAAATGCATGAGGCCTTTGCCGCACAAGCCTTAGCGAATATGAAAATGTTTGCCAGTACCAAATTTGCGCGAGAGCAACTGGGTAGAGATAAAGCCATTGGTGAGATTGATATGGATAAATTTAATGTGATGGGAGGCTCGTTAGCTTATGGACATCCTTTTGCCGCGACTGGTGCTAGACTTATTACCCAAACACTTAATGAATTAAACCGTCGAGGCGGTGGTATTGGTTTAACAACGGCTTGTGCTGCCGGTGGTTTAGGTGCAGCAATGATTGTGGAGACAGATTAATGACTAAAACTAAAAAATCCAATAGCGATGACAAGAATAGTGAAACCGCTATCACTGAAACAGAACAAAGTGCGGATGCAGCAACGGTTGAAAGTGCTGTTGGTGATGACATTATGAATAACGACGTTATTGACGATAAAATAAAGGTCGAGCTAAACAACAGTGCGTTCACCTTAGTTCGTCATGATCATGGTATCGCGCATCTAGTGATTGATGTTATTGGTGAGAGTGTTAATACCCTTAAAGCGGAGTTTGCTACACAAATCACGGCGGTATTAGCAGAAATTAAAAGTGATAAAACCATTACTGGTATCGTGTTATGTAGCGCTAAGAAAAATTCCTTTATAGCTGGTGCAGACATTAACATGCTGGATGCATGTCAAAGTCGTGAAGAAGTGGTGGCTTTATCTCGCCAAGGACAACGAATATTTTCTTTGATCGAGCGATTACCTATCCCTATTGTTGCGGCAATAGATGGCACCTGTTTAGGTGGTGGTCTAGAGCTTGCTATGGCATGTCATGCCCGAGTATGTAGCGATAATACTAAAACAGTGTTGGGCTTACCCGAAGTGCAACTCGGTTTATTACCGGGCAGTGGTGGTACTCAACGGTTGCCTAAGCTCGTTGGTTTACAAAAATCGTTAGACATGATGCTGACGGGTAAGCAATTACGCGCTAAACAAGCGCTCAAATCTGGTTTGGTTGATGATGTTGTGCCAAGCAGTGTCTTGCTAAGTGTTGCAGAAAAACTGGCAATATCCTTACAACAAAAAGGTAAAAAAGCCGCTAAAGCTAAACGTAAGCAAAGCTTTATGGATAAGTTGTTAGAAAACAATTCAGTGGGTCGAAATATTGTTTACCAACAAGCTGAAAAAACAGTACTAGCAAAAACTCAAGGTAATTATCCTGCGCCCGTGAAAATAATTGACTGTATTAGGACAGGCATCGAGTTTTCGCCTGAAAGTGGTTATAAAGTAGAAGCGGAACACTTTGCCGATCTCGTGATGAGTGATGAATCTGCGCAATTACGCCAACTGTTTTTTGCGACAACGGCAATGAAAAAAGAGCTGGGTGTTGCGGATGTTAACCCTGAAAAAATAGCGAAAGTAGCGGTTTTAGGAGGGGGCTTAATGGGCGGCGGTATTGCTTTTGTTACCGCCACTAAAGCGAATATACCTGTAAGGGTTAAAGACATTAATCACAAAGGCATTGGGCAAGCGTTAAAATACAGCTATCAAATACTGAATAAAAAAGTTAAACGTCGATTTTTACTGCATAGCGAAATGCAAAAACAGTTGGCTATGATCACAGGTACGGTTAAATATACGGGGTTTGAAGCGGTAGATATTGTTGTTGAAGCCGTGTTTGAAGATTTATCGCTCAAGCAAAGCATGGTAGCTGAAGTTGAAACACATGGACATAAGAATACTATTTTTGCCAGTAATACCTCTAGCTTACCCATAGGTAAAATTGCCGCTAAAGCGACAAGACCAGAGAATGTTATTGGCCTACATTATTTTTCGCCGGTTGATAAAATGCCGTTAGTGGAAATAATTCCCCATGAAAAAACATCGGATCAAACCATTTCTACTACCGTAGCTTTTGCTCGAAATCAGGGTAAAACTCCCATTGTTGTTAAAGACAAAGCAGGTTTTTATGTTAATCGTATTCTAGCGCCTTATATGAATGAAGCCGCTATTTTACTACTTGATGGTGAGCCCGTTGATAAAATTGATCAAGCACTGGTGAAATTTGGTTTCCCTGTTGGACCCATGCAATTACTTGATGAAGTGGGTATTGATATTGGCGCTAAAATTGGTCCAATTTTACAAGCCGATCTGGGTGATCGCTTTGCCGCCCCCGCAGCGTTTGATAAATTACTTGCTGATGGTCGATTAGGTAAAAAAGTGAGCAAAGGCTTCTATCAATACAGCAAGAAAACCTTAATTAATCGTGTTATTAACACCTTAAAAAAACCTTTTAAAGCGGTTAAGTCGGGGCAGAAAGAAGTAGATGAAACACTCTATAGTTTATTGCATATTCAGCCTGTGAGCCGGTTGTCAGCGGCAGAAATTAGTAAACGTTGTACCTACATGATGTTAAATGAAGCGGCACGCTGCGTTGATGAAGGTATAGTACGTAACGCCCGAGATGGCGATATTGGCGCTATCTTTGGTATCGGCTTTCCGCCATTTCTTGGTGGTCCGCTGCGCTACATTGATAAAATTGGTGCAAAGTCAGTGGTTGCTCAATTAAGTCAATGGGTAGAGCAACATGGTGAGCGTTATACGCCTTGTAAAGCCTTAGTGGCTATGGCAGAAAATGATGAGGTTTATTATCCAAGCTAAGCTAAGCTAGTAACTCAAGTCAAGACAAGCTCTTGTGGGTTAAGGTGAAGTTGAAACTTTATCTGAATCCATAGGCGTTTTTAATACTTTACCGGCATTCTTTTAGTAAACGCTTCGATGTCGGTGATTATTTCGCCACTAGGCTTTTGCGCTTGTGTGAGTAAATCACTTTCTGAATAAAGAATAAACCTATCCGGTTTACAACGACTGACTAAACTATTTTTCACAAAGGTTTTTACTTGCGCTAACGTTAAGCTTAAAACCGCCTGCAGTAAATTATCTTTTTGCACAAAAGCATTATCTTTATCACAAATTGACGCCCAAAAGCGCTGACTTTTAACCCGTAAGTTTTGATCTTTTTCGAGTAATTGATTCGCTAAACCTTGTTGTAAATCCTGCCATTGTTCTTCGCTAACTTCATCAAGATCTACCACACAGTCGTTGATAAATTTATCCATAGCGCTTGCTAACGTATAGGCATTACAATGGGGTGATTGAATATAAAAGGCTATGCCAGGGTAGCTATTAATAGGGACATAACCGACCCCCACTAAATAGCCATACTGTTTTTCTGTACGCATTCTCTGAAAAAACAACGGGGATAATAGATGACTTGTGATCATAGCAAGTGCTACTGACTTATCGTCCTTGTCTTTAAATGCGTTATATATAACACACGCATGGTCGTGGTCGGGTAGGTTAATGGGCAACAAGAGTGTCTCTTGCTTTGAAATATCGGTTACCGGGCACTGCATGGCATATTTTTGGTTAATGTTACCTTGAAAAGCCTGTTCAATGACCTCGCATAATTGTTGAGCATGTCGCGTTAGCCAATTGCCATGAATGAGTACTTCTAAGGTGACTTGTTGAAATAAATTTTTACTAAAGTACTGATATTGAGTAAAGTTCATTTGGCTAAGCGCTTTTGCTAGGGCGTTACTTGTCGGGTTGTTAGGTTGCATGGCTGAACTTAGGGTGGCGAATAACTGCGAAATTGATTTACTTTTCTCACTGTTGCGCCAATGTTTAATCAATTGGTGTTTAAAAAGGTTGAAATGTGCCTCAGTTACCTGATGGCCTTGTAATCGTTTTAACAACTTACTTAATAACAAGTATTGGTTTTCACTGTAACCTGATAATTGCACGGTTACGCCCCCTTGATGAGCGTATAAATGATAATGTAAACCCGCCAACTCAGCGTCGTAATTTTCTTCAATTACTGTATCGGTATATAAGTCTACAAATAAGCGTGTCATGGCAATATTAGCGGTTGTGGCAACGACAAAAGGTGAATCAATGCCTATATACAGATATCCCTTGGGCACTTTAAAGGTATGATCTTTTTTATACCAAGCAATCATGCCATTTTTATCAATGATTTTTTCAGGACGTGTTGGGGGCTCTTGCTTACCTTCGGGGTATTGCTTTTCTTGATAAAGACTTGGCTCTTTAATGATATAAGGATTTGAAGCGGGTAAATATAAACCTTTAATGTGTGCTTTATCTGTTACGTTACCCGTTGAGTCTTTAATTGTTGATAACTCAATAGCGTGCCAGTCGGCAAGTTGTTGTGCTGAAATAGGCGTAACATGATAAGGAACTTGGTACCAAAAACTTTTTTTAGAAAATTTATTATCCTGACTAACATGCATGATGCGCATGTTATCTACTTGTATATAATTCAGTAACTTTGTAATGTTTTTTTGCGACATATTCAACATGATGTAGTCCCCAAAAATATAATCTTCTTCGGGGTAATGCTGCATGTTAATAACTAATTGACTAACACTATCGAGTGGACGCATTTTTTCATGATAAATAAAGGCTAAATGATTAATTTTTTGCTTTTCTTGGTAATAGAATTCAGCGATGCCTGAATTTTTTAACAGTGCTATATAAGCAAATACTATATCAACTACCTCATTGAGGTATTCTTCCCCCAGTTCGGTTAATGAGATACTAATATTAAAGTCTTTAAAGTTAGATCCGTTGATGCCTGAGCCTGCGGTAAGCCCCAAGGCCCACTGATGCTTTTTAAGTAAAGATAGAATGCTCCCTTCACCTTCATGACCTAATAAATAAGCAATAATCGACTCTGGCTTGTCTTGATAATATTGATCAATACTTTCCATGGCAAAACTAATGATGAGCTGATGATCATTTTTGACAGGACAGACATCAATTTTTATTTTTTTATTTTCGGGGAGATATAAAGGCTGCTCTATTTTAGGCATTGGCGCTTTGGCTGATTTTATCGCACTAAAACCGTGTTCAGCGAGTTTTCTCAGTTCAAGCAAACTTTGCGGCCCTTCAAGGACTAAGGTCATATATTGTGCACGATAATATTGTAGGAAGAACGCTTGTATTTCTTTACTTATATGTTCGCCTTTTCGATCCGCTAAGGTTATTAAATTACCGACAGAGAACTGTGAGAAAGGATGCTTAGGGTTGATGGTATCTTTATGGACATCGTATAAACGTCGGATGTCATCTTTCAATTTTAAGGTGAATTCTGCCTCGATATTTTCACGCTCTTTAACGACAAAGTCATCAGAAAGTAGTGGGGCAACAAAAAACTCACTGAAACGCGCAAGTGCCGAAGAAAAGTGCGTTGAGAGGATATCAAAGAAAAAGCAAGTATGCTCCGTACCTGTCCATGCATTATGGTTACCACCACGCTGGCTGATAAACTTTTGATATTCACTGCCATCAGGATAATTTTGGGTACCTAAAAATAACATGTGCTCTAAAAAGTGCGCTAAACCTTGCCTATCACTTGGATCATTAAAGTGGCCGACATTAACGGCTAAAGCTGCCGCAGACTTCGTTGTATCATCATTATGGATTAGTAATACTCGTAAACCATTCTCTAGAGTAATTGCTTTATATTGTTTGAAATCGTTGGGACTTTGCTTCAACATTAAGGCTCCTAAGAAAACTTTAAACAGCAAAGCGTATGACAATAATATGGGTGGATTTTGAACTCAATAGAGTTATAACGTTTTTTAATTACTTTAAGGAATAAAAATAAGCTAATTATTCTTAAGCGTTGTTATTAAAGTGAGTTCATTTCTATTACTATAGCCGCAAAAATAACTTAAACTCAATAGATTAGCTAATATATATAAATAACAAGCTAAAATTTGAAGAAATACGCGGATATAACCCTTAATAAGTTGGCGAGAGAGTAATGGATATTTATATAATGCGCCATGGTCAGGCTCAAGATTTCATTGGAGCTGGAAGTATGAATGACAGCCAAAGAGCGTTAAATGAACATGGCGAATCAGAAGTACGGCTGATGGCTAATTGGTTTGAAAAAAGGAAGGTTAACCCTGAACACATTTTTGTTAGCCCTTATGTTAGAGCAGTACAAACGTGCGATATCATTACATCAAGCATACTGTCGTCAACAGTGGCTGCAACGATTACCACGCTTGATTTTATTACCCCATTAGATGATGCTAAATCAGTCCATGATTTTATTGATGGTTGGTTGAGTGAGCAAAGAACAAAATCTCTGAAAAAGTCGGGTAGGAAAAATAATGCAGCGATTCAACCACTAGAAAGCCTGCTAATTATTTCTCATATGCCCTTAGTGAGTTACTTAGTGGCCGAATTAACGCAATCGAGTAATGCCCCTATTTTTGCTACCGCAAGTGTTGCCCATATTGATTATGATATTGCAAAAATGCAAGGGACTCTACAAAGCCTTACTTCACCATAAGGTAGTGTTAAGCAATGATTATTCACGATTAATATTGATTAAACTTATCTTTTAATTCAATTAACGCTAATAAAGCGCCATTTCCGCCCCAAGCTAATGGCGCTTGATGAAAGGCCATTACATCGGGATGTTGTACTAGCCAATGTGGCACCTTATTCTTTAAGATATGAGAGCCTATGCCATGCACAATACATATGCATTGGGCATGCTCTTTTTGACAGGCAAAAAGTAGCGCCGCGAGTTCTTTTTTTGCTTGGTGTTGATCTAACCCATGTAAATCTAAAATCAAGTCGGGTGTATAATAACCTCGACGCAGATTTTTTACTTCAAAGCTGTCTACACCTTCTCGAACATACTTCATTGGGCCTTGTTTATTTAAGTTAGGCTCAAACTCATCTGAGAAATGAAATTGTGCTATCGCCTTATTTGCCTTGTTAACCGCTTTGCCATTTTTTAGGGAAGTGTTAGACTTAGCCCCAATTTTGATTAAGCGAACCTTGTCGTTGATCATGAGTTTAACTTGGCCGACAGCATTGAGGTAAAGTTGCTTTTCATCAAGCAGTGTTGCTTGGGTGCTTTCTTTCCTTGCGCTATTTATTTTTTGTAATGTCTCAACAGACATTTTTTTAGCTGCTTGGCTTTGTGTGTTTCTTTCAATATTGGCACGAAGCTTGGCTTTTATTGAAGAAAATTGCGACTTTAGGGATTTATTTTTCATTCGCGCAGTGTAAAACATTTTAGTGGTAATAAAAATAAATTAATAGGATTAAACGGTACGTCAACAGCACACTAACTATCGAAATAAATTAATATAGTCAGTTAATAAAGTAATAAAATTAGGCATAAAAAGCTAAGCATGCAAATTTAGCAAAAGTGAAGAGAAATAATTTGAACGATTCCAACATTGAAGACATAACGGGGCAATTACACACGATTGCTGATTATTGTCGTTATGGGGCCAGTTTGTTTAATCAAGCAGAGCTTTTTTATGGTCATGGTACAGATAATGCCTTAAGTGAAGCATTTACTTTGGTCATGTTCGTATTAGCCTTACCTGATGATATGAGCGACCAAATTATGAACTGTCGTTTAGTTGAACAAGAAAAGCAAAACATACTTGCCTTGTTTGAACAACGCATTGACACGCAAAAACCCGTTGCTTATATCACCAACCTGGCTTATTTTGCGAAATTACCTTTTTATGTAGATGAACGTGTTTTAGTACCTAGATCTCCTATCGCGGAGCTTATTGAAAATCATTTTTCGCCATATTTCAGTGCCAATAACCCACCACGTAGTGTCTTAGATTTATGTACTGGCAGTGGCTGTATTGCCATAGCGTGCGCGAGTTATTTTCCTGATGCTGAAATAGATGCTGCCGATCTCTCTATTGATGCGTTAAATGTTACGCAAATGAATATTGAAAATCACGGTGTCAGTGAACAAGTGATCCCAATTCAATCAGATATTTTTTCTGGGGTAGAAGGACAAAAGTATGATTTAATTGTCACTAATCCACCTTATGTTGATCAAGAAGATATGGAAAGCTTACCCGCTGAATTTAGCCACGAGCCAGAAATAGGTTTAGGTTGTGGTGAAGATGGTTTAGATATTGTACGTGTTATTTTGGCCCAAAGTGCTGAGTTTCTAAATGATGAAGGCATACTTATTTGCGAAGTAGGTAACTCCCAGTATCATGTTGAAGCGCTATATCCAGAAGTAAATTTTACTTGGTTAAGTTTTGAACGAGGTGGACACGGTGTTTTTATGTTAAATAAAGCACAGTTGAAAAAACATGAACAAACGTTTCTCGCCGCGGTAAAGTAGCGGAAAGGGCTATTGATTATATGGGTAGCATAAAACAGAGAGAATACGCGTTGAGAAAAACCTCAAAGCTTAAATAAAAATTAATAGGCGGGAATGTTAAATGTCAGGCAATACCTTCGGAAAGTTATTTACAGTCACTTCATTTGGTGAAAGTCATGGTTTAGGAATAGGCGCTATTATCGATGGTTGCCCACCAGGACTTGAATTATCTGAAGCCGATTTACAAATTGATCTAGACAGACGTCGCCCTGGTAAGTCTCGTTACACTACGGCTCGCAGAGAAGCCGACGAAGTTAAAATTTTATCCGGTGTTTTTGAAGGGAAAACCACAGGTACACCGATCGGCTTGATGATTGAAAATACCGACCAACGCTCTAAAGACTACGGTAATATAGCGCAAAGTTTTCGCCCAGGGCACGCTGATTATACTTATTGGCAAAAATACGGATTACGCGACTACCGTGGTGGCGGTCGCTCTTCTGCCCGCGAAACCGCTATGCGTGTTGCAGCTGGCGCGGTAGCAAAAAAATATTTAGCCGAAAAATTTGGCATGATCATCCAAGCCTGTGTCACACAAATTGGTGATATTGTTGCCAGTGGTCCAAAGGGCACACCGTTTGATGTTAATAAAGTTGATTGGAAGCAGGTTGAAGAAAATCCATTTTTCTTCCCCGATGAGACTAAAATTGAAGCACTAGGTGAGTATCTTCGTGGTATTATTAAAGACAAAGACTCTATTGGCGCTAAGGTCACCGTTGTTGCTACCAATGTACCAGTAGGTTTAGGTGAGCCTATATTTGACCGTTTAGATGCGGATATTGCCCATAGTTTAATGGGTATTAATGCGGTAAAAGGTGTTGAAGTAGGTGATGGTTTTGCCGTAGTGAATCAAAAAGGCTCGGAGCATAGAGATGAGCTTACCCCCGAAGGTTTTTCAACAAACCATTCTGGTGGTGTGTTAGGTGGCATTTCATCGGGACAGCAAATTATTGCCCATTTAGCCCTTAAACCGACATCAAGTATTGGTGTCAGTGGTAAAACGATTGACTTAAGCGGTACCGCAACCGATATAGTGACTAAAGGTCGTCATGACCCTTGTGTTGGTATCCGCGCCGTACCGATTGCTGAAGCAATGTTGGCGTTGACCTTGATGGATCATTTCTTACGTCATCGTGGCCAAAATGCGGATGTTCAATGTATTACGCCCGACATTGAAGCATAAGTTAAAAAACTACATAAACTAAAACAGGCTGAGAATTCACATCCTAAATTCGGATAATAAGTTAAGCACTTAGCCTGTTTTTAAATCTATTCCCATCATTCATCATAAGGCTAGATAAGTATTGTTTAACGTGATATTTGTTCGGTTATCTTCAAACTACTTTTTCTATTTTGCGCTATTAGGCTTAACCTTACCTTACCTGTCTGTTTTTCTTGATGAGCAGGGCTTTAACTCTCGTCAAGTCGGTGAGATTATTGCCATTGTTACCGCAACAAAAATTTTTGGACCAAGCTTATGGGCAATACTGGCTGATAAAACAGCAAAGCCGTTATTTATTATCAGACTTGGTGCTTTGTTAGCGCTGGTTAGCTTTAGCTTACTTTATTGGTTTACCCAGTATTGGCCAATAACCTTTTGTTTAGCACTTTTTACCTTATTTTGGACCGCGATTCTACCGCAACTTGAAGTACACACATTAGGCTCTTTAAAATATAACAGTAAAATGTATGGTCGTGTGCGCGTATGGGGCAGTTTAGGTTTTATTGTGTTAGCAGTTGTAGCCGGAGAGGCTATAAGTAGCTTGGGAACTCACGCGTTTACCAGCTTAGGGGTGATGATCCTTACGGGGTTATTTATTAGCACCTTATTGTTAACACCTAGGAAAATAAGGAAGTCTACTCAAGTTAGTACCCGTGAGCCAACAAATCTATTTAAAAAATTAACTGAAAGGCGGTTTATTTGTTTTTTTGTTGCTGGTTTATTATTACAAATTAGCTTTGGCCCTTATTATAGTTTTTTTGCCTTATTCTTACGCGATTTTAATTACTCAGGGATATCGATAGGCCTATTCATTTCATTGGGTGCATTGGCTGAGATTATCGCCTTTATTTATATGGGCGCATTATTTAAACGTTACGCTATAAATACCTTATTAGTATTTAGCTTAGTCATTACCGCGGCACGCTGGTATTTAATGCCAGTAGTTGCTGATTCAATACTGTTACTTATTATCAATCAATTAGGTCATGCAGCCAGTTTTGCTATATACCATAGTGCGAGCATGAAGTTTATTTCATCGCACTTTACTAAAGCACAGCAAAACCGAGGACAAGCTATTTATGTAGGTGGCCTTTATGGTATTGGCGGTGCTATTGGCGCTTATCTCGCAGGTATATTATGGCTTGATGGACAGGGCTCCACTAACGCTTTTATTGTAGCGGGTACTTGTGCATTACTTGGTGCAACAGTCTTGTTGTTTAGTAAAAAAACTAAGTAGTTGTAGTTTAATAGACAGAGATCAGCGAAAATCTAAAATTTAATTGCTCTACAGACTTTTATTTTAATAGAGCGTAACAAAAATATTTAAGGATAGCCTGCGTACTAGATAATCTTGACTGGGCGAAGCCTAGTCGAGATTATCCAATATTGGTTTTTCAAGGCTTTGGTAGCTTTATCATTTGCGATAAAGCTTTGGACTTTATTAAAACTCAGATACTTGCGGTTGAACTTTAATCGCTAAGAGATCTATTTCTTATGCGAATTGATACATATGCTTGAATACAAGCTAAATCATGGTCCAATTTATTATAAAAGGTGTGTGTTTGCGTGAAAAGAAGTAACCTAATAGTAATCATAGACTTTAGTGTAAATGGAACCCCTGAATGAGATTTACCGTTGGCTTTCGAAAAGCAAAACATGATGACATTGATTTTTTATTATCCTTGCGTAGAAAAACGATGACCCAACATTTACTTGCAGCTGATATTCGTATGAACGACGAGCAACATCTCGGGTGTATTAAAGAGCATTTTTATGATAGTCATATTATTTTAGTTGATCGTAAACCTATTGGGCTATTAACAATGGGTGTGTTGGCATTGAATGATACACATAAAAGCCTGCACATTAGACAGATACAGATTATGCCAAAATATCAAAGTAGAGGTATTGGCAGTAAGGTGCTCACCGTGGTAAAAAAGCGTGCGTTACAGTTACGTTTGCCAATCACTTTAAATGTTTTATTAAAAAATAGAGCGCGAGGATTGTATTTACGTCATGGCTTTCAAGTTGAGAAGAAAAGCAGATTGGTCTATCTATTACGATGCCCTATAGAGGTGGTTGCGGCTTAACCTATTACGCTTTGTTCGCTAGCGTAATAACACTCAGTAGATAAGTCCGTTGCTTTTTACTCTGTCAGGGGGGATTTGTGACGGTGTAATAGAGCCGTCAACGAGGGGAGTGGTTGCGATGGCTAACATTTTAATGACTTGTAGCATAGACGATATATGCAAACTGTTAATATCGTCAGTGACTTGATGATAATGTTGATCTTTATCTAGTTGGGCACTACTAAAACTATGAGCAGGTACGCCTAAGCTAGCAAACCTAGCGTTATCTGAACGATAAAATAAATTTTGTTTAGGATAGGGGTCTGCATATATTTTTAAGTGTTGCGGTGCGAGTGCTTGATTTAATTTCTCGCCTAAATTTGATCGTTCCATGCCTGTCATCCAAACACTGCCTTCACCAAAAATCGCGGGTTTACCAATCATCTCAATATTAATCATGGCAGTTATTCTATTTGGGTCTATTTGACTTGATAAATGGTGTGAGCCGAAGCCACCAATTTCTTCGGCACTCAATGCGGCGAACATTAAGGTTCTTTCATTGTTGTTCATTTTAGCAAAATAATTAGCTAAATTTATAATAGCAGCAACCCCTGAAGCATTATCATCAGCACCATTAAAAATATCATTATTTTCTAGCTTACCTTTAATGTTCGGTTTTATGCCCAAATGGTCATAATGTGCAGAGAAAAGTATAATCTCGTTGACTTTATTTTTCCCTGGTAAAATACCTACCACATTACTTAATCGAGTCTCGCTAACTGCTGCGTTGCCTTTAACGTGAAACTGCTTAACTAGACTTATATCAGTGAGTGCGAGAACGATAACACCGCCGAGCATATTTTCGGTTGCTTCTTTTGCTTCATTACTCGCTTCATTAACGAGTTTAGTTACTCCGTTAGCAAAGAAACTTTGGTATCGCTTAAAGTTTTTTTTATGTTTAGGGTGCAGTAAGACGAGATGCTGACCACCTTGACGGTTTAATTCACCTAGAGTTTTACGCATGTTAACGTCTTCGCCAATGATTACCGTGTTTACGGGTAAATCACTTATAGATCTTTGTTGTTTAGTTGGTAGGTGATCACTGTGCCATTCAAAGTGCGGTATTGTTGTCACCATAGATAAGGTCTCACTCGCTATGGCTTGGCCATTTATTTCTACAGTGAGCATTTTGGGAGTGATTTTTTTTATCGAATAGTGCTGTTTGAAATTTACTGTTCCTGCTGACGGAATGAGAGCTACCTCCTTAAAACGCTTGGCAATAAAGTTTGCCGCTTGGTGAATTTCAGGGCTGAAATTATCTCTGCCTTTTAGTTCATCACTGGCTAAATAGCTCACATCCTTGGTAACTTGCGCTAAAGTAATGATGTTATCAATAGTAGCAAGATTACTTTTCGCCCCATGTTCGACCTTATCCTTATCAAGGGTGAAATATTTGTTGTTACAGCCAATCAAAAACGTGCAGACTAACGCTAAGGGTATTAGGTAGCTTGCTAAAGCGACTGGTTTTAGCCATTTTTTAGTCATTGTTTTAGGCCATTTTTAATGAGGGTGTATTATTTGAGTTTAATGGTTTCAACTAATAAGGTTTCATCACCAGAAGTTAGCCATAATTGGCCATCTTGAATGCTACATTGAAATTCCATATTACGGCTGAGTAACTTAACTAACGCTTCACAGATAGTTGGCTCAAATTGCTCTACAGTTAGACGGGAAAAGTTTTTCAGGCTTTGTTCAGCTTGCGCCCACCAAGTGTTTACGCTAGTACCATAACAATACAGTTTTACTGCTTTTGCTTGGTTACAGGCTTTTTTTAGACGTTTTGTATCGAGTTGACCAAGTTCAATCCACAGCTCGATTTCATTACTATAATTTATTTGCCAAAGAGCGGCTTCATTTTCATCACTGACACCTTTTCCAAACTGTAGGTCTTGATGAGCATTGAGAATATAGACGAGTATGCGCAATATTAATCGTTGTGGTGTTTCTGACGGGTGTTGTGCAACAGTAAGTTGCAGGCTGTCGTAATAATTACGATCCATATCGGCAAGTTCGATATTCGCTTTGTATATAGTTGCTTTAAGGGCCATGTTTTTTTATTCAAAATAAATAATGGCGCTATCATAACAGCATGGCGCTAACTTGCCAAAAGACTAGCTCGTTAAGCGCTTTAGCTGCGATAGTTGCTCAATGAAAACTATTTACCAACTGCCACTATTTTTCATGCTTAACCATGGTTCTTGCGGAGTTAAGGGCTTACCTTTTTGCAATAGTTCGATAGAAATACCATCAGGTGATAGGATAAACGCCATTTTACCACAGCGGGGAGGTCTATTAATTACAATATCAGCCTCTTGTAGTTGCTGACAAAGCTGGTAAATATCATCAACCTCAAAGGCTAAATGACCAAACCCTCGACCTATTTCATAGTTTTCAGTTGAGTCCCAGTTGTAGGTTAGCTCTACTTCAGGCGCTCCTACTTGGGTAGCTAAGTACACCAAGGTAAATTTACCTGCGGGTACTTCGGTACGTTTTGTCTCAATTAACCCCAGTTTATTAATATAAAAATCAAGGGATTTTTCTAAATCACTTACACGTACCATGGTATGTAAAAACTTCATAAGGCTCTCTCATTTAAGTTGATAGGTTTATTAAGGGGGCTAGTTTTATTTAGCTGTACACTTTTTCAGAAAAATCACATAAGTCTTCAATAATACACGCGCCACACTTTGGCTTTTTAGCGGTACAAGTATAACGCCCATGCAATATGAACCAATGGTGTAAGTTAAACATAAACTCTGTTTTTTTAGGCGTTAATTTTATTATATTGGCTTCAACTTGGTCAACCGTTTTACCTGGAGCATATTTAGTTCGATTAGCTAGTCTATATATATGCGTATCCACGGCTAAAAAGTATTTACCTTCATTATCTTTTAACCAACCAAAGGCGGTATTTAACACCACATTCGCTGTTTTACGCCCAACGCCGGGTAAGGCTTCGAGTGCAGCTCTATTTTCAGGTACTTCACCCCCATGCAAGTCGACTAACATTTGGCAGGTTTTTAGGGTGTTTTTTGCTTTGGTATTAAATAAGCCAATAGTTTTGATATAGCTTTTTAAGCCGTCAAGACCAAGGCCTAAAATTGCTTGTGGTGTATTTGCTACAGGGTAGAGTTTATTCGTAGCCTTGTTAACACCAACATCGGTTGCTTGCGCTGAAAGCAGCACAGCAATGAGCAACTCAAACGGGCTAGAGAAGTTTAGCTCAGTGCTCGGCTTTGGATTTTCATCGCGAAGCCTAGTCAGTATTTCTAAGCGTTTTTCTTTATTCATGGCTCTCTTCTATCACAATTTAGCTATAAAGTGTTAAAGGTAACCTTCCGCTTGCTAGGAAGTCTCTTTAGGCTTTACTGTTAATAACTTTTTTATTAACTATCAATCTATGAATCAATTTAGCGCTTAAGAATTGAAATTTACTCGCACTCTTTCAATAACTGGCTCTGTGTTAACTACCTTTTTACTTTGTATATGGCTATCAATTGCATTTTTAAGAGCAATTAAAAACCCCATGGCAATAAAGGCGCCCGGCGGTAAAATAGCCAATAAAAATTGGCTATCAAGCTGCATTATTTCAACCCTTAATACTGTAGCCCAGTCACCAAGTAACAAGTCTGCACCATCAAATAGTGTACCTTGTCCGAGAATTTCTCTAATGACACCTAATAAAATTAAGATAATAGTGAAGCCTAGTCCCATCATTAAGCCATCAAAAGCAGCTTGTCTAACGGGATTTTTTGAAGCATAAGCTTCCGCTCGACCAATAATTGCGCAGTTTGTGACGATTAAAGGCAGAAATATTCCTAATGATTGATATATTCCGAAGGCAAAAGCATTCATCAGTAGTTGTACGCAGGTTACAAAGGCGGCAATGATCAAAACAAAAATAGGGATCCTAATCTCTTTAGGCACCCAGTGACGTATTGCCGAGACGGTAATATTTGAACAAATAAGTACAAGTAATGTTGCTAAGCCAAGTCCTAAAGCATTAGTCACGGTTGATGTTACGGCTAATAAAGGGCACAAACCAAGCAGTTGCACTAAACCTGGATTGTTTTTCCATAAGCCTTGTATAGCTAATTCTTTATATTCAGCTTTACGTTCGGCCTTAAGTTCCGCTTTATGCAGGGCCGTTAATTTCTTTTGATCTTCAGCCTTGTTAGCAGTAATCTCTGTTTCATTACTGTTTTGTGGTGCTATTTTATTGCTCATTAGCAGCCTCATTTGTTTTAGTTGATGGCATTAGTTTTTCTGTTTGCTCTGGCGTTAACTCAGCCTTTAACTCTGCCGTTAGGTCGGGTGACTGCTTAATCTGCGATATAATGCTCGATGCCATTAAGTTTTCTGCGCAGGCATTAGGGTAGGTTAATAAATTTGCTTTGTTTTTATTCATATAATTTAGGGTGCTTTTAACGCCTTTTACTATCGCACGAGGGGTAATAGTCGCACCAGTAAATTGATCAAACATACCACCATCTTTAGTCACTGCCCATCGGCTATCGCTTTCTGAAAGTATTTTTTTACCAGAAAAGAGGGTGATCCAGTCGCTTTTTCTGCTTTCAATTTTATCACCTAAGCCTGGTGTTTCTTGGTGCTTGAGTACACGTACACCACTAACACTACCGTCATTATTGATTGCCATAATAAAATCAATGTTACCATTATAGCCAAGTGGTGCCGTGCTTGTTATAGCAACAGCAACAATTTGGCCTAATTTTCTAGCAATATAAGCGGTGTTAACTTTATCGGTTCCTAGTTCAGGTGAACTAATCAGAATGCAATCGTTGGCAATATCATTGTCATAACGGCTGGGATCAATAATGTTGTGTAATGTTCTTAAAAGCTGCTGTTGTTCTTGAGTTTTTATACGTGCTTTAGTGAGTTCACTGACTAGACTAACCGTTAAGGTGCAAGCGATAGCGAATAGCGCTAGTATTTTAGTGTTTTTAGATATTGCATGAGTGAGTGATGAGGAGGTCTTTGCTTTATTTTCACTATTACTTTCTTTATCACGTTCAATATTTTCACTTTCAGGGTCGATGCGTGGCGATTTCTTGTTTTTATTAGACATCATTTACCTCCCTTTATGTGACCAAATGTACGAGGGCGTGTGTATTGATCTATTAAGGGAGCAGACATATTACAAAGTAAAATAGCAAAAGCTATTCCGTCAGGATAGCCACCAAAGGTACGAATTAAATAAACTAATAAACCCGCGAGTGATCCTATAATGAGTCTACCTTTATTACTGGTGGCACCAGTGACTGGATCCGTTAAAATGAAAAAGGCTCCAAGCATGGTTGCACCAGAAAACCAGTGAAACATTGTTGAAGGGTTACTATCCGGGCTGATGCTATAGCCGATAAATGAACAAATAAACAGGCTGAATAAAAAGCTTACAGGAGTTTGCCAAGCAATGCCTTTTTTGGCAATAAGCACCAGTCCGCCAAGTAAAAAACCGCCATTTATCCACTCCCAACCAAAGGCAAAGTTTTCACCGAAAATAGGGTTTTTAAGACTTTCCATAACCGTTAAACCTAGCGCGGTATTCGTTTTTAAGGTATCAAGTGGCGTTGCCATAGTCATACCATCAATACTGGTTCGTACTTGCTCTACCGAGTAACCTTCAACGGTAAACCCCGTTAAAATGGTTGTTAAAGTATTGGTGAAGTTTAGATCTACAGTGAGTAAATTTAGCGGCGGTTGCCAGAGTGTCATTTGTAAAGGAAAAGAGACTAATAACATAACGTAACCAGCCATGGCGGGATTAAATGGGTTATGGCCCAGTCCGCCATAAAGTTGTTTTACAATGACAATCGCAAAGATTGTGCCAATTACTGAAATCCACCATGGGGCTAATGCGGGCAAGCATATACCAAGCAATAAGGCGGTTAATAATGCACTACCATCAAATAACTCATGTAGAATAGGCTTTTTACGCAGTGACAGTACAGTAAATTCACATATCATAGCGGTAGCCATCGCTAAACCAATATGAATTAAATTTCCCCAACCAAAAAAATACCACTGGGCTAGAATACCAGGCAATGTGGCGTAAATAACTAAACGCATTAAGTTAGGCGTTTTTGTTTGGTTATGGTTATGTGGTGAACTTGCTATCCAAAATGCCATTATTTATATCGACTCGTCGGGTTGTTTTGCGGAATAATTACTATTCTATTTTTATCTATTTTTATCTATTTTTATCTGTTTTTATCTGCTTTTTTCATATTTTAGCCGCAGTGTTATCATTTTTTTTATTGTTGTTTGGCGTGATTTTTAGCACATTACCTTCAGCAGAGAGAGCATCTTTTTGTTTCTTTTTTGCTTTAGCTCTTGCAATGGCTGCGGCAATTTTAGCTTTTTTATCAATATTATCACTTGCTACGGGGTTGGTTGTCGGCTGATGAGCCGCTTCTTCTTTCAGTTGCTTCTTTGCTTTAGCTCTTGCAATGGCTGCGGCTATTTTAGCTTTTTTATCAATATTAGTGCTTGCTACAGGTTTAGTTGTCGGCTGATGAGCCGCTTCTTCTTTCAGTTGTTTCTTTGCTTTAGCTCTTGCAATGGCTGCGGCAACTTGTGACTTTTGATCTGTTGCTGTTTCTACAATAGCATTAGAATTTTGTTGTTTATCTAATTGATTGCTGTGTTGATTTTTATTTTGAGAATTAATAGCAGCGGATTGAGATTTTTTGGCTCTTACTCGGGCTAATGCTGCCGCGACGGCAGACTTAGCGCCCGTTGCTTCAGATGTTGCCTTATTCATTGCTGCTTTACGTGCTGCAGCCGCTTTTTTCTGTTTTTCTTGTCGAGCAAGTTTTTCTTTTTCTAATCGTATTTTTCGTGCTTCAAAGCGAATTTTAGCTTTTTCTGCTTTTAAATCTAATTGTTGCTGCTCATGCATTTCAGCTTTAGCAACTCGATAATAATGTACCAGCGGGATTTGACTTGGACAAACATAAGCACAGGCACCACAATCGATGCAATCACTTAAATTGAGTTTCTTTAATTGTGGGTAATCTTTAGCTTTTGCGCTCCATTGCAATTCTTGTGGCAGTAATTGGCTAGGGCATACATCACTACATTGACCACAACGGATACACTCTACTTCTAAATTTTCTTTTTCAAAAGCACTCGGCATTTCTTTTTTACTGGGCACTAAAATACAATTACTGGTTTTAACAATCGGTACTATGTCATTTGATAAACTAAAACCCATCATTGGTCCGCCCATGATTACGGGTTGCTTTTCATTCTCTATTTCTTCAGCACCACATTGCTCAAGCAAAAAATTAATGGGGGTACCGAGTAATGCCCATACATTTTGTGGTTGATTCAATGCTTGCCCCGTTACTGTTACCACACGACGAATAAGTGGCGTGTCATGCCTTACCGCTTCATTAATGGCAAAACAAGTCGCTACATTTTGCATAACAATGCCTGAATGAAAAGGCAAGCGACCTGAAACAATCTCTTGGCCAGTCAATATCTGTATTAACTGCTTTTCACCACCTGTTGGGTATTTAGTTGGCAAGGTGCATATTTTAATTTTATCAAGGGTTGCTGTTGCCTGTTCCATTGCCTTAATAGCCCTAGGTTTGTTGTCTTCTATGGCAATTAAAATAAAGGCAGGGGATAACAATCTCTCAAGAATTTTTATGCCCTCGACAATGGCGTTACTTTGTTCGCTCATTAACAAGTCATCAGCCGTAATATAGGGCTCACATTCTGCCCCGTTGATGATAAGAAAGTTAATATCTGGTTTATTGTTTACTTTTATATGGGTAGGGAAACCTGCGCCGCCCATACCACTAATACCTGCACTTGCAATTTTCTCAATGATTTGTTCATTGGATAACAAGGCTAAATCGGGACAGAGATCTTTTTCTCGCTCGGTATCTAAATCATCAACATTGAGGAATATACATAATTGCTCTAAGCCCGAAGGATGAGCTATTACTGACATTTCAATCGCACTGATTGTACCACTCGTCGGTGCGTGGATTGGCACCTCCATAGGATTGGTACTGTGTGTTAAAGGTTGCCCTTTAAGGACGTGCTGCCCTAAACTAACCAGTAACTCTCCTTCAAAGCCTATATGCTGTTGCAGAGGGATAATGAGTTGTTTAGGCAAAGTGAGTTGCTTAATCGGTTTATTTGAGGTTAGCGTTTTTTGTTCTGGCGGATGAATGCCCCCATGAAAATCCCAAAATTGTCCACGGGTAATACGCGCTATTATTGGTTCCACCATTTTCTCCTAATCCACTTGCTTGACTGGAATGTTGGTTAAATCCCACTGCCAGTTATGAATAGTCTCAGGCATTTCACGCATTTCAATACAATCTACAGGGCACGGTGCAACACATAAATCACAGCCAGTACACTCATCTATGATAATGGTGTGCATTTGTTTTGCCGCACCGATAATAGCATCAACAGGGCATGCTTGAATGCACTTGGTGCAACCAATACAATCTTCTTCAATAATAAAGGCAACTTTAGGTCGATTACCTTGAGAGGTTTCACCTTGAACATGACTTTCATCAAGCGGCTGAACCTCTACCCCCATTAAGTTAGCTATCTTCTTTATGGTGTCTTCGCCACCGGGAGCACACTTGTTGATGGCTTCCCCATCGGCTACCGCTTGAGCATAAGGTTTACAACCGGGGTAACCACATTGACCGCATTGAGTTTGTGGCAGCAAGGCGTCAAGTTGCTCGACAATAGGGTCAGCATCTACTTTAAAATATACCGAAGCAAAACCAAGTAAGGCACCAAATAGGGCCGCAATAGTACCCAAGACAAGAATGGCAATAAGGATATTCATGTTAAAGCTTAACCAAACCAGTAAACCCAAGGAAAGCTAAAGACATTAAGCCCGCAGTAATCATTGCAATAGCAGTACCTTTAAAAGGCCCCGGAACATCGGCGCTTGCCAGTTTTTCACGCATGGCTGAAAACATGATTAAGACTAAAGAGAAACCGAGTGCCGCACCAAAACCATAAATGATTGATTCAAAAAAGCCATGTTGTAGCCTTAGGTTAAGTAGGGCGACACCCAAAACAGCACAATTTGTGGTGATAAGTGGCAAGAAAATCCCTAGTAGACGGTAAAGGCTAGCACTGGTTTTATGTACAACCATTTCAGTAAACTGCACCACGACGGCAATCACTAAAATAAAGCTCATGGTGGTAAGGTATTCAAGGTTTAGGGGAATAAGTAGGTAAGTCGTCACTAAATAACTGAGTAGGGAGGCTAAAGTCATCACAAATATTGTGGCGAATGACATGCCGATAGCGGTTTCTGTACGTGAAGAAACCCCCATAAACGGACATAGTCCAAGAAATTGCACTAAAACAAAGTTATTTACAAGTACAGTGCCAACGAGAAGTAACAGGTAATCAGTCATTTACTTTAAAGGTCGTATAAGTTGTTCATTATAATAATATCGCTATTATCCGTGTTTTTAAATTATATAACAACATATTAGCAATAGCGGTATTATTTTTCTTTAAAAGAACGAATGATTATTGGTAAAACAGGGAATAATTAAGAGCCGTTCTGTTTTAAAAACTGTTGAAATATTAGCTACTTATAATTCAGCTGGCTTTCCAATGTAATAGCCCTGAAAGCCGTCGATAAATAGTTTTTCTAAGGTGTGTTTTTCTTCTTGGCTTTCAACACTCTCCGCTAATACGCTAATGCCAAGTCTATGCGCTAAATCTACCATTAAACGTAAAAAGTATTGGTTGTTCTTATCATCATCAATATCGCGAGTGTACGAACTGTCCATTTTAATGTAATCAGGGGTTAAATCCCTAAAGAATTTAAAAGAGGTTAAACCAACGCCAAATCGCTCAACTGTAACTCTTGAGCCAACGCGGTGTAATATCTCAACTAAACGTTTTGCTGTTTTAATATTCTGTTGTAAGCCAAGCTCTGATATCTCGAACACTAATCGAGGTGCTGCGGCGGCTTCACGTAGTAGCTTACGCTCTAACCAAATCATAAAGTGGTCATCATTAATACTTCGAGAGCTAAGGTTAATGCCAAAACTACTTTCTAACATGTTTTTATTGGTTATTTCTTTAATAACGGTATCGATAATCAGACGGTCGACATCAATGATTTTGTCTAGTTTTTCCGCCATTGCAATAAAGGTTGTTGTGGGTAACATGTCATTATTGGTATTAAGAAAACGCGCTAAAACCTCACTATAAACACGGCTGTTACGACCACTTGGCTGTATTGGTTGTAGTAGTAACTTAATTCGAGAACCCTCTAAAACACTCTCTATTTCTTGCCGCCAATTTTGGCTGCCGAAATTGGCGCTATTATCGGTTAAAATATCAATATTTGTTTGTGAGTACCATGAATTAGCTTTTTTCGTTTGTGCAACACTAACCCCTGTATCGGCTAATGCTAATAACTCACCTAATGGTTTTGATTTGTCAAAATAGACTAAACCAGTAAAAGCGACAGAGTCCAATTCATTAATGCGTTGGTAATCGTCAAACTTGATATTCAATTCGCTGGCATAATCCTCAGCTGTTTTGAGCTGTTCATTAGGTAATATAACCGCAAAATCTGAACTGTTTAGGCGAAAAACTTTTCCTGTCGGTCTGGTAACCAAGACACTTTTGATAATTTCAGCAACTTTTATTATGTAGTCATCACCAGAATGATAACCATGTACTTTGTTAATGGTTTGTAATTCAGAACATCGAGTAATAAGCAGGACACCGAACTTAACAGGGCTTTCTTGTAAAATTTCATTCTCATAAAATTGGACGAACTGATTACGGTTTTCTATGCCTGTTAAAGCATCTATATGGGCTTCCTCCTCAAAATTAGAGGCGTTTTTTAATTGTTCCGCCATTAAAGATCGGATTTCATTAATGCCTTCTTGTAAAATGGGTATTTCCATTGATTGAACAAAAGGGGCTTTATTTTTGGTGAAATCATCGTTATTAACTTGCGATAATTCTTCATGAATCTCTTTATTAATAAGCCGTATTATCGATGATTGTAATTTGTAATGGAGTCTTGTAGTGATAACAATAAAGATAAGTGTTAATACTATGCCCGCGATAAACAACTGTAGTAAAGGATAAATCATTTCAGTGAAACTTAACTGATAGTGAACTTGTAAGTTAAGTTCTCTAGCGGAAACTATTTTACGTTGTGCTAACGCAGAATTGATTAGGTGCAGTTGATTATTTTGGTAATTAAAAAGTACCTTGGCGTTGTCTTTAATCATTAAATTTTGGTAAGTTGAGCCAGCCATTAATACTGTGGCGAGTTGAGTTGCAATTTCCGCAATAGAGAAATTATCATTAACAAAACTTTGACTAAGCGCCTGTATACTTTTTTGATGTGATTGAGTTTTGTTATCTGTATAAGTAGAGAGCAATAAAAAGGCAATAGCCATAAGTATTATTATAAACAGGAACGATAACAAGGTGTTTTTAATGAATAACTTAGAAAATTTACACATGATGAAATTAAATACTCCGTTTTAATTATATCCCAATTATATCCCTATTACATCAAGTGGCAGAGAAATACCGACTGTTTAGGTAACGTCTTTGTATAAAATAATAGCTATCCGTGTATTAAATTATAACTGCATTATTAATTCTATAATAATGCATTGTAAAATATAAATTTAATTTATCTATCTTTATCAAATTTTTATTTTTGTCACTGTAGCACTTATATCCATCACACTTCAAGATACGCCTTTTCAGCAAGATGAGAAAAATTAACTACAAGGCGTTTTTTGAAGAGAATATCATTAGGGGGTGTTGATCTTTCGCGGTTAAA
>JBAHZW010000009.1:0-50914 GCA_037132835.1 Colwellia sp.
ACTTGATTGACATCCTTGGATATCGGATTGAATAAAATCATTATCAAAGGTGTTAATGATCTGTTCAATAGCTTGAATATCACCCTCAACACGGTAATTGCTTTTTTGTCGTTTTAAATCACAGCCACGTTTTAGGTAAGCAATCGCTTGGGAATGTTTTTGAAGATCTTCATACTCTTTTGCTAAGGCAAAACAAACGTGCACTTCATCACGCCAATCTCTTAATTTTTGCGGTAATAAGAGCTCCATCGCTTCTGTATGATTACTTAATTTTGTTTGCTTGCGAAGCTGACTACGATTATAAAAAGCTTCATAATCATCAGGTTTCATTGCTATAACGCTATCGTAGGTAAGTTCCGCTTGTTCTAATTTACCATTTGCTCGTAGTGCGGTGGCCAAATTAAAAAGAAAATGATAAATATTGGGTTGTAAGTCTACGGCTTTTTGATACATTTTTTCCGCTGTTATTGTTTCATTACAACCACTATAAATATTGCCCAGTGCGTTCCAATTATGGGCATCATTTATAGGTGTTTTTATTACACTATCGGCAATTTCTAATGCGGCAATAAAATTTAAATTTCGTTGAAAAGACAAAGCTAACTGAATATTAAAATCAGTTCTTTTCTCTAAATCAATCGCTTTTTTTGCATGTTTTATCGCACATTGCGACTGCTGTAGCTGCAAAGATACCATGCTATATAAATGCCAATAAGACGCCTGAAGAGGGTGCTTTGAAGTGAGTGTTTTAATGAGCACTAAAGCTTGTTGAATACGTCCACTTTCCATATGAATAAGGATGTTGTTATAGGCCCGTTGGTCAACCATTTTATGTCTCTTTCAGCAAGTCAATTAATGTATCAATTAACATATATGCCTGTTGCCAATCAATATGCATGTTCCAGAGTGCATTTTTAATGGTAACGGCTATAGAGTTACACTCTGTTATGTTAGTCGTTGCAGCGTCCATTTTACCTGTCACGATTTGTTAACTATTTATGTTAGAAAATCGCTAATAAAGCTATTTAAAAAATCATGTGTGCAATGACCGCTAATATTGGTAATGAAATGATAGTTCGAATAAAAAATATTGCCACAAGTTGCTTAGCACTGAGTGGGATTTCAGAGCGAAGAATTAAAATGCCAATTTCAGCAAAGAAAATTAGCTGTGTAACCGATAATCCAGCTAAAACAAAGCTTGTTAATGGGTTTTCAATACCTCCTGCAATAATTGCAGGTACAAATTGGTCAAGTAAACCAACAAGTACGCCCGGGGCGGCTTCATAGGCCTGAGGAATGGCTAATAACTCTAATATAGGCACTATAGGAGTGGAAATTACATGAAAGATACGGGTATGGTGATACGTTGCCAAGGCCAAAAATTCAATAGTCATGGCGGCGGGCATCATGGTAAAGAAGAGGTCAACTAAACTATACGAACCATTTTTTAACATTTTCCCCATGCTAGGTGCAGAAGCCGCTCTTTTCAATGCTTGTTCTAAGGCCCACTTATAAGTAGAGCCTCCGTCGCAAACGGCTTCATTAATTTGTTTTCCTACGGGGGGATAATATTCATCGGGAAGGTTAGAGAGGGGGGGCAATTTAGGGGTAATAATTGCGCATAAAACACATATCACTATCATAGCGCCATAAAGCTGCAAAAAATATTCTGATATACCGGCAACCTTTGCTGTTAAAACAACGAAGGGAATAGAAACAACAGAAAAGTTAGTGACGATTACCGATGCTTCACGCATTGAATAAAAGCCGGTTTCATACTGTTTAATGGTTAATAGTGAAGCAATGCTCGAAGAGCCAACCCATGAGGCTAAAACATCAATGGTTGAGCGACCCGGCAAACCAAATATTTTTTGAAAGCCTTTGCGAAATAGTACCCCGATAAATTCAAGAAAGCCATAATCGGTTAGTAACGGTAATAACAAGCAGCCAACACCAATCAAACAAAAAATAATGCCTGCTACCTCTATATAAGCAGTGATACCCGTGTCTTTACCAATGATCCATTCGGGTCCTATTTGAAGTAAAGTCAAGGTACTAAGGATACCGCCTAACACCCGTAAGACTAACCAAACCAGCGTCGTTTTAAATAACTTGTGAAGATATGGCGATCTATCACACCACCTTTTTGGTGCTAGATTATAAAGTAATGAAAAGATTGCTGAGGTGATAAAAATAAAAGTGGTTACATAGCCGATATAACGACCTAATAAATTTTGTAATGATTCTGATAATAAACCAAGGATTACTGTTATTTTTCCATCGTATTCTATAGGTACAAGAAATAATAGAATTCCTATGAATGAAGGAATGATAAAATTGGCTAAATTTTTCCATGTCATATTTTTATTTTTACTTTCAATATATTTCATATTAATTTCAGTCATTTGGTTTTTTTCCAGCAATGAAATAGCATTGCTTGTTATTAAATATATGATTTACAGAGTGATTGTTTTTGTCATTTAACGTTAAGAATACGTTAAACTTGCATGGAAAATCATTGATAAGCGAGCAAGTTAACGAAGGACTGTTGAGCTTTCTTAGTTCGATTTTGTTCGAAGTAAAAACATTTTATTCGTTGAGGATAAAACGCTTTTAGGTGAATTATTCGGACAGTATTGAAAGTGCAACAGACCCCAGAATTAACTGACTACCAGATGTATTTAACACCTAAACCTATAGTGCGAGGGCGCAGTACATAACTCAAATCCCCCGCTTTTAGTCTCAAACTAGGATCAGGCTGACCAGCATAATTTTCGTAATAAAGATCACCTAGCTCTAAGGTCGAGTCGGAAGAGTTCAATAAATTGTCAATAAAGAAGGATACTTGCCAATTTTCAATATACATATTTAATGACATATCCATAATAAACTGCGAATCTACTTCTGTGTAATAGAGGCTTTGCTCGTTAAAATCGGTCTTGAAATCCCCTTTATAGAAACCGCCCAAATGAAAAGCCATATCTATATCACCTGAAGCGACAAAAGAATAATCAACAGCTGCTGTTAATACATGATTTGGTATCCCAGGTAATTCTGAACCCTTGGTAATAAAGAGTGTAGGATTTCCGTCTAGGTCAGGAAGTCCGGCAAAATCTTCATTTACCTCAGCTAAAACATAGGCATAACCTAAGGACATTTTTAAATTTTGATTAACATGTATTTTAAACTCGGTTTCTAAACCCTTGGTTTGAGAGGTTCCTAGGTTATAGACAATGGGAAACCCACCTTCAGGCGAACGCTGTAACACCTGATTATCATCCCAATCTATCAAAAATAATGCCGTTGAATACTCAAGATGCTCACCAAAGGTAAACCCCTTTAAACCGACTTCAAAGTTGGTTGCTTTATCAGCATCAAAGTTTCGTAAACTGAAATGGTTCGCATAGACACCACCTTCTTTCTCCTCGGTTAAAAGATTATCGACGGGGATGCCATTGGAACCGCCATGGCGAAATCCTTCAGACAAAGTGAAATAAAGCATAGTGTCATCTGCTATGTGATAAGACGTATTCACTTTAAAAATATGATCATTAAAGCTTTGTTTCGATGAAGCTTCACTTAAGCCTAATACACCTTCACCACAATAAATGCCACAGGTAGGCAAGGTAACTCTTTGTGTTGACTTGAATTCTTGATCAAAGAATCGGGCTCCGAATGTGACACTCCAAACATCGGAAAGAGGATAAGTCAATTCACCAAAAATAGCTTTATCGGAAAAACTGTCTCTTTGAACATTACTGTAGTTTAAATCGGGCTCTTGTGGGTTAACAATGCCAAATAATTCGTCAACGCCTAGAATATAATCATAAGCATCTGAAGCTCCGTGCCATGAAGATAAATAAGCGCCAATGACCCATTCAATATTATCATCACGATTAGAGACTAAGCGTAGTTCTTGAACAAAGGCGTCTGTTTCGTAATGTTTGATACCGGTAACAATGTCTCTTGGAAGTCCTGGATAAAAAGCCCAAAATCCTTGAGCCGCATAGTTATAACTTTGATCGTAACGACTGTCTGCTTCATTTTGATATAAAGAACTTGTCGAGGTAACCGTGGCAAAGCCAAGGTTTATTTCAATATCAAGAGAGCCTATCTGTACATCACTTTCAAAGGGTTCCAATTGCTTAAGACCGGAAGTATATTTTTCAACACTTTTAGAATAAGCTTGGCGACCAGAAACGTCATCTGCTTGGGCTTGATAATTAAAATCGACTTTAATATCATCATTAACTTCCCAACCTAAAGCAAAGCGCAAATAGCTAACTTGGTTATCATTAATATCTTCAGCGCTAGTTATTATCCCTGTTGGTTGATTATTTGCATCTAAACCTTCAAGACGGTCAGCATCAATAAATCCTGCGTTATCAATATAAGCACCAACCATTCTAATGGCTAATGTATCGGATAGCGGTAAATTAACCATAAACTCAGTATCTGTATTAAAACCACCTGATTCTTCTGACTTGCTTAATTTAGTTGAAACATGAGCATCAAAACCATCAACATTGGGTTTATTTTGAATGTAACGGACGGTTCCTCCCAGTGATCCTGAACCGTATAAAGTTCCTTGGGGTCCACGGAGTACTTCAACTCGATTAATATCCCTCATATTAAGATTAGCAAAAAGGGGAGTTTCACCTATATAAACAGATACAGCAGGATCCGATGAACGGTAAAAATCCTCAAAACCACCGGGTTGAGCATTCATTCCCCGCATGATTAAACCACCACTAATACCATTGTTACGCGGTCCAGTATCACTAAAGACTAATCCTGGGATGTTTCTCGTTAGTTTGGTAAAATCGGTAATTCCTGCTTTTTCAAGATCTTCACCATTAACCGCGCTAATGTTATAAGGCACGGTTGAAAGGCTTTCTGAACGACGGTTTGCCGTGACAATTATCCTTTCTACTGTAAATTCTTCTTCCTCTGCTTGTGGAACATCTACTGCAAACGTTGCTACAGGTGTTGCCATACAAGATGCTGATATTATTAATGCTAATTTATTTTTTTTAAACATCACTATTCCCCTATTATTATTTTATAGTTGCAAGATCTTCATTCCTCAATATTGATATTCATTGTTCTTTTGCTTTTTCAATCGTTCATTAGAGCAAAACTCTTTTATGACGAATATTCGTCATGTCATACCAATCCCATTAATTAGTGCTCATTTCCACGGGTTAAATCACCCATGCCTTCGTTCTTGGCTTTTATTTCTATGGTTAAAACAGACCACCTATTAGCTGAACGGGTATCAATAATATCTGTGCTATTAAACAGCTACTTCACTTATTGCTTTGTTACCGGATAACACCGCGACCAAATTTGCCACACAACAATTAGCCATCGCAGCAAAAGCTTCTACTTCTAAATTGGCAAGGTGTGCTGTTAGCGCAATATTGGCGCCTTCATTGAAATTATCGACAGAGTCACTATAAATATCTAAACCCGCACCGTGTAACTCACCTTTATTAATACGTTCAACAATAGCGGCATCATCGACAATACCGGTACGGGCAATACTTACTATGGTTGAATGGTTAGGCATTAGATTAATCATTTCCTTATTAATCAGTCCCTTAGTTCCATCAAGCAAAGGTAGGCATATACAAATGAAGTCAGACTTTTGCATCACTTTAGCTAAGGATAATTTTGTTGCACTTAGCTCTTGCTCTAACGCTTCCCTAACAGGCTCATCAAAATATAAAATTTGGTTATTGAAGCCTTTGTGCATCATACGAGCTACACGGCTACCAATATTCCCCATACCAATGATTCCACAGGTTTTATTACGTAGAGAAACGCCCATATCACCGACAAAAGAAAAATCAGGATCGACGTTATGCGTTTTTTTATACCAATGTAGGTAAGGAATGCGTTTGGCCACACTGGTTAATAATGCCACTGTTGCTTCCGCTGTTGCATCAAAGGCGTCTTCTACGGGGGTATTAGAAATAATAATCTGTTGTTTGTGTGCTGCTATTAGATCGATGTTTGAAAACCCAACACCATAATTAGCAATAATTTTTAAATTTGAACCCGCTGACGCCATTAATTCAGCATCTACATCATCATCAGTTTGTGACAATATGGCATCAACACCTTTAACACGCCGTAAAAGCACATCTCTTGGGCAAACCTCGTCATGTTCATAAATATCAATATCAATTCCCATTGATTCTAATTGATGAAAGTCTGCATCCGGTATAACGCGTGTTATAAATAGTTTCATTATTAGCTTTTGCCTCTTTTTTTATATTTTCAGTGATGCGTTATGGGTATGGATAACCATCAACAAAATCACTTTCTTTTACTTCAATAAATGTTGGCTTTTTCAACTCATTTGCGGTTATCAAAGCCGACTTTAATTCATCTAAATTTCTAGCTACAGCAGTCGCGCAGCCAAAACCTTCAGCAATTTTGATAAAATCAGGTGTGTAAATATCAACGCCAATTTTTTCTATATTGGCGTCCTCCATAAAATGCGCTATTTCTTTATAACCCGCGTTATTCCAGAGTAAAAAAATAACGGGTGTGTTGGCTTCTATTGCACTTGAAAGTTCACCTATAGTAAATTGTGCCGCGCCATCACCTATTAACGAGATTACGGGTCGTTCAGGTTGAGCAAGCTTAGCGCCAATTGCTGCTGGAATAGCGTAACCTAATGTGCCAAAGCCACTGGCCGAATGAAAATAACTTCTTGGTTGCTCTGTTTCGTAATGCACCCAAGCGTAATAAATAGGTTGGTTAGAATCCCCAACAATAATAGCGTTGGGTAAAGCCTGATTTAATGTCGAAAAAAAACTTTCATATTTAGCACAAGCTGTAATACGAGCATTTTGTTTCAGCTCTAGTGCTCTTTGATGCCCATTCAGTGCTGGAACATCAATAGTTAATTGTGAATTGATCGCGTTTAATGCATAGGCCGCATCACTTAAAATGGCTAAGTCTGGTTTTATATTTCGGCTTAACTGACTTGAGTCAATATCAATTCTAATTAACTTACCGTCTACCTCTACGGGTCCAATTAAAAAGAAGTCATAATCTGTTTCCCCAAATTCAGTGCCAATGGCTAAGACAATATCGGCCGCTTTAAGCTCTTCTCGAATGGCTTTGCATGAACCAGACCCCCCCACAGCGAGAGGGTGACTAATAGGAATAATACCTTTTGCATTGACCGTATTTATCACCGGAGCGCTTAGTTTTTCAGCCAAAGCAATAACTTGCTCTGCCGCATTGATTGCTCCACCACCAACCGCAATTAATGGGCGCTTAGCCTTTTTTAATAGTGCTACTGCTTCACTAACCGCATCAGGTGCAGGCGCTGGCGCTGAGGCAATAGCAAATGGCGTTATATCGAGCGCATCGGCATTGGCGGTTATTACATCAATGGGCAATTCTATATGTACAGGTCCAGGACGTTCACTGTTAAAAACAGAAAAAGCACGCGCTAATACCTTGGGTAATTGACTAACATGAGTAACACGGTGACTAAAGACAGAAACACCTGCTATCAATGCACTTTGGTTAGGAAGTTCGTGTAATCTACCTTCACCCATACCTAAGTGCTCAGTATAATTAACAGACGAAATAATAAGCATAGGTATAGAGTCTTGCATCGCTTGACCCATGGCTGTGGCTATATTGGTCATTCCGGGACCGGTAATAATAAAACAGACGCCAGGTTTTCCACTTACCCGAGCGTAACCGTCAGCCATAAAACCAGCACCTTGTTCATGGCGGGGAGTTACATGTTTAATCTTTGTTTCAGGCAAGCCTCTATACAATTCAATCGTATGGAAGCCGGGTATACCAAAGACCGTATTGACATCGTAATTTTCGAGGATTTTTACCAGAACCTCACCGCAAGTAGACATGAAACCTTTACCTTTATGTAACAAAATTAGCTTGCAAACAGACTATATTGTTTAAAAATAACTAGCTCGCGATTAATAATCACCACGTTATTACAAAAAATCATCAACTACTAAATAGTCAATAAAATGAATAAACTAATAGGTTTTATTTTGTGATATCGATAGCTTTTGTTATGAATTATTACCTGTTTTGAATACAGAGTTAATGGCGGGAAGGGCTAAAAATCAAGACGGAAATCGATAATTTCTGCCCGTAAATGTATGATTATTTCTTGGTGAGAGTAATAGTGGTAGTAAAAAAACCAAACTACGATTCCATTAGGTTTATCATTGAACGTGACAATGATTTTTTAATAACTGAGGCGCTTTGTTACACCTTTAGTGAACAAAAATCATTTGCTATTAACTAGCTCGCGACCTATATTCATTTAAAAATATTATAAAGAATTTAAGTTAATAAAAATGCAACGTAGATTACCCTCTATTATCTCATTGAACTGCTTTGAAGTTGCCGCCAGAACCGAAAGTTTCACCAAAGCAGCTGAAGAATTATGTTTAACACAAAGTGCTGTTAGCCGACAAATAAAAAGCTTAGAGGATTTTGTTGGTTGTTTGTTATTTGGAAGAGTCAAGCAACGACTCTATCTAACGGATGCTGGAGAGACATATAAGCATCAAATTAAAGAAATACTTCAACAATTAGAAAGTGCAACCAAAGACATTAGTAAAAATATTAGTGGGCGCTTGATCATAGGTGCTGAAGATGCGTTGACCATAATATGGTTAATTCCAAAATTAAATGATTTTAAAAATAAATTTCCCAATATCGAAGTGGAAATAATGACAGACCTTCATCAACTCTATGTAAAACGAGAGGGTTTCGACGTAGGCATTATTTATGGTGACGGGAATTGGCCTGAGTGTCAGGCTGAATATTTGATGGATGAAAATTTAGTTGCTGTGTGTAGTCCTGAGTTATATCAACAATACGGCCCTGTTAATGAACTTAAAGAGGTATTGAATTATCCTTTTATTCAACATATCGCTTATCAATCTAGCACCGTTGAATGGCTCACTGCTGCTGGCTTAACAGCAGAAGAAATTGAAAAGATTCCAGGGCCTCGTTTTGAGCGTTTTAGATTATTAGTAGAAGCGGCTGAATACGGCCTTGGAATAGCTATTATTCCTTATTATCAAGTTGCTAAGAAGTTAAGTGAAAAGACATTAGTTTTAGCTCGAGAGGAGCCTTTAAAATGCAAGGGTGCTTATTACGTTGTTTCTCATGTAACTAAGACAAACGATTTAAAAATAAAAGAGTTTTCGAATTGGCTATTAAAGTGGAATACTCATTAATACCAATCTCGCTAAGTTTCTTCCCACTCAACGAGATTTAAAAGGCTTAGAGGCAAGGCATAGATTGAAGAGAATGGGTTAGTCCTTGTCGAAATCAATAACGTAGCATGTAAGCCTTTTAAACTCGCCCTTTGGGCGTTTGTCAGTACTTCGATAATCGCCCAGAATTCCTTTTAATATAGAGTAACTATAGACAAAATAGTTCTATTTATTTTCAAAGCGCTGACAAGCTCTGAGTAGGACTAATTTAATGGAAATGGTATAAGTATGAAAATAACCAACATTAATATAATCTCTGCCACTCTTTAAGTAACAGGATAAAACCTTGAAAGTGTTCATTAATTATTCCACGTAATACCTGCTAACAAGTTACGTGGAATAACTGGATGAACAATAATATAGGGAGAAAAATTAGCTTTTACACCACATGACTAAACAGTTGTGCAAACTTATCTAAACCTTCATTAGCAATGTCATCTGAAATGGTTAATGCGGGTAAAAAACGAATTACATTACCATAGAAGCCACAAGCGAGTAGTATCAAACCGTACTCGGCTGCTTTAGCAATTATCGCTTGGGTAAGTTCAGTATTGGCACGCTCTACATCACCATCTTTCATCAGTTCAATAGCAATCATGGCACCTTGATTTCTTACCTCACTAATGACACGTGGATATTTGGCTTGTAAAGCGGTTAAACGCTCATTAAACAAGGCTCCAATTTGGTTTGCTCGCTCGACAAGGTTTTCTTCTTCAATCACTTCAAGTACTGCAAGTGCTGCTGCACAGGCAACGGGTGAACCACCGTAAGTACCACCCAGACCACCCGGTAGGGGGGCATCCATTATGGTACTTTTACCAACAACAGCAGAAATGGGGAAACCACCAGCAATACCTTTAGCCATAGTCATTAAATCGGCTTCAACACCCGCATGTTCAAAACTAAACATTTTACCCGTACGGCCAAAGCCAGTTTGAATTTCATCCGCAATGAAGACAATACCATTATCATCACATAATGTACGTAAGGCTTGTAAAAATTCAGGTGGAGCTTGATAGAATCCACCTTCACCCTGTACAGGTTCAATAATAATGGCTGCAACATCCGCTGGCGCAATATCAACTTTGAACAAATTAGCTAATGCAGTTAAGGAGTCTTTTACTGAAATATTATGTTGCGCAATTGGGAATGGGGCATGAAAGATATCTCCCGGAAAGGGACCAAATAAATTTTTATAGGGTGTGATCTTGCCTGTGAGTGCCATAGTCAAATTGGTACGACCATGGAAACCACCATTAAAAGCAATAATGCCACGACGCCCCGTATACGCACGCGCTATTTTTACACAATTTTCCACAGCTTCTGCGCCAGTGGAGACAAAAATCGCTTTTTTCTCGCTATCACCGGGTGCTAGTTTGATCAGCTTCTCTGCTAGCTCAACCGCAACTTCATATGGATTAACCATGACACATGTATGGCTAAACTTATCCACTTGTGCTTTTACTGCCGCTACCACTTTAGGGTGACAGTGACCTGTATTACACACAGCAATACCCGTACCAAAATCAATAAAACGATTACCTTCTACATCCCAAAGCTCAGCATTTTTTGCATGATCTACATAAACAGGGTAAATATTCCCTTGACCACGGGCTATCACTTGGGCTTTGCGTGCTTGTAATTGTGCGTTTGTTTGTGTCATTTTCTTATCTCTTAATTCTCTATCAATTATCTTCTTTAATTTTCAGCTGAGCACTTAAAACTCATCACTAACCGAAACCTATTTGTCTAAACCACCCATACAGAGGTATTTAATTTCTAAATAATCATCTAAGCCATATTTTGATCCTTCACGACCATTACCTGACTGCTTCATACCACCAAAAGGTGCTGCAGCATTTGAAATTACCGCTTCATTGATACCCACCATACCGTATTCTAAGCCTTCTGCTACACGCCAAATACGGCCAATATCTCGAGAATAAAAATAAGCAGCTAACCCAAATTCAGTATCATTGGCAATAGCAATGGCTTCACTTTCATCTTTAAAGCTTATAATAGGTGATACGGGTCCAAAAATTTCATTTTTGGCAATAGGCATATCGTTAGTAACACCAGTAAGGATGGTTGGTGCTAAAAAGCTTTCACCAAGGTGGGTATCATCGTTGCCTAAAACCAATTGTGCGCCTTGGCTGATAGAGTCATTGATAAGTCTTTTTACCTCCCCAACGGCTTGGGCGGTGATCATAGGACCAATAGTCACGCCTTCATCTAACCCATTACCTAATGACAAACCTTTAACTGCAGTAACAAATTTCTCAGTAAACTCTTTTAGTACGCCTGCTTGCACCAAAATGCGGTTAGTACAAACGCAAGTTTGCCCCGCATTACGGTATTTCGATACTAAAGCACCTGCAACAGCGGCATCAATATCGGCATCATCAAAAACAATGAAAGGCGCATTGCCACCTAACTCCATTGAAACCTTTTTCACCGTTGAAGCACATTGGCTGATCAGTGATTTACCGACAGCTGTTGAGCCAGTAAAAGTAAACTTAGCAACATCTTTGTGTTCGGTTAACACTTTACCCATACCGCGAGCGTCATCACCAACCACGACATTAAATACACCTGCTGGGATACCAGCGCGCTCGGCCAATTCAGCCATGGCTAAGGCAGATAACGGGGTTTGTGTTGCTGGACGAACGATAAAAGTGCAGCCAGATGCCAGTGCCGCAGCGGCCTTTCTAGCAATCATGGCATTTGGGAAGTTCCAGGGTGTGATTGCGGCAACCACACCGATAGGCTGTTTAATAACAATGATGCGCTTGTCGGATGAAGGCGCGGGAATAGTATCGCCATAAACACGCTTACCTTCTTCGGCGAACCAGTCAATAAAAGCCGCCCCATAGGCGATTTCACCTTTAGCTTCAGCCAGTGGTTTTCCTTGCTCTAACGTTAAGATGCGAGCTAAATCGTCTTGATTTTCCATCATCAAATCGAACCATTTACGTAATAAAGTAGCTCGCTCATTGGCTGATTTTGCAGCCCATGCTTTAAAGGCATTTTTTGCCGCTTGTACGGCTAATTCAGTTTCTGCAATACCCGCATTACTGACTTTAGCGACCCATTTACCCGTCGCTGGATTGTTAACCGTAATTTCACTAGCACTGCTATGCCAACTACCATTGATATAAGAAAAGTTCTTTAATAAAAGGGGATCGTTTAAATGGTGCATGTTTGCCTCTGAAAGCTAAATAATCAATATAGCTATTGAATACCACTTTTAATTAGGATTAAATACTAAACATTAAACCTTTAGTTTTATGGCGGTAAAACTTTTGCAGTCTCAATCTATTATTCCTAAAAGTATCACTGAGTACGATTTACGACTTTTGCGTATATTTAAAGTTGTGGTAGAAAACGGCGGTTTTTCGGCTGCAGAAAGTGAACTTGGGGTGACACGATCAACCATTAGCGTGCATATGTCTAACCTTGAAGCACGCATGAAACTTAAACTGTGTTTACGCGGACGTGGTGGATTTTCTCTCACCGAAGAGGGACAAGCGGTTTATCATGCCGTACTTCATATGTTTGACTCGTTAAATGATTTTTCTTTATTGGTCAGTTCATTAGGCAAGGAGTTAAGTGGCGAGCTAGTTATTCTATGCTCTGATCCACTCGATGATATTAAACAGCAAAAAATGGCCAAAGTGATTGAAAAAATTAATGATCAAGCACCGAGCTTACATCTAGTATTAGACACTGACTCTATTGCCAACATTGAAAAACAACTACTCAAAGACAAAGCCCATATTGCTTTATTCCCTAACTATAAACCCGTTGAGGGCTTACATTATCAAACACTGTTAAGCGAGCCTATCTATTTATGCTGTGCTAAAAACCACCTGTTTTTCCAACAAGTTGATCATAAAATAAGCGCGGAAGATTTAGCCGCTGCGCCCGCTGTTCACCCCGGCATCGATATAGATGCTAAAGGAAGAGAGCAACTTACCAAGCTTAATCTTGCTGCCAAAGCCTATCAATTTGATACTCGCAAGGCGATGATTTTATCAGGCCGATACATTGGCTATTTACCACAAAGCACCATTCAACAAGAGCTAAATTTAGGTGAAATTCGCATTATTCAACCGAGTTCACTAACTTATCAGTTTGATTTATCGTTAGTTTATAAAAAATCAGCCAAAGAAAGTGCTAAAGTTGAGCTACTCAGTAAAGCCTTTATCGAGGTATTTTAACTGCCTGTATATAGGTAAATAAATCAACTTGTTTTTCTCCATTAATTTAGGCGTTACACCTTTGGGCTTTGTATAGTTGAAATGATGCGGATTGAAGCTCAATGTCATTCAATGAAGTATCGCCCAACATTACCATTAATTTTTTAATACTAAAATTAGAGTAAATCTTGTTTAAAAAACTTGTTTAAAAGCGGCAAGGCTTTTACAATCAGCCCATTAGAAAAACTAATTTTTAAAAAAGAGCATTATGCTCTTTTTTATGTTCAGGACGAAGGGTATTTTATTAAGTACAGTTGTGCTCCTGCCATTTATTTTTATAACTTAACATTCACGCGACGCTTGGTATGCGCCGCCACTGAATAAGGAAAAAACATGCCTGTAATTACTCTCCCTGATGGTTCTCAACGTACCTTTGAACAAGCGATATCTGTAATGGATGTTGCGTTAGATATTGGCCCCGGTCTTGCTAAAGCAACTATTGCTGGCCGCATTGATGGAAATCTTGTTGATGCTTGTGAGCTTATTACTCAAGATGCCTCTTTACAAATTATAACCAGTAAAGACAAAGAAGGTCTTGAAATTATACGTCACTCATGTGCACATTTATTAGGGCATGCAATAAAACAATTATACCCCAATGTGAAAATGGCAATTGGTCCAACAATTGATAACGGCTTTTATTATGACATTGACCTTGATGAATCTATTACCGAAAATGATTTAGATAAATTATCAAAAAGAATGACTGAATTAGCACGTACTGGCTATGAAGTGGTTAAAAAAACCGGTTCTTGGCAAGAGGCTTATGATGCTTTTACTGAACGTGGTGAAACTTATAAATTAGCCATTCTTGATGAGAATATCGAGAAAACCGATACGCCTGCTTTATATCATCATCAAGAATACATTGATATGTGTCGTGGTCCTCACGTACCCAGCATGCGTCACTGTCATCATTTTAAATTAATGAAAGTTGCGGGTGCTTATTGGCGTGGCAATTCAGACAATAAAATGTTGCAACGGATATATGGCACCGCATGGGCGGATAAAAAGCAACTTAAAGCCTATATTGTTCGTTTAGCGGAAGCTGAAAAACGTGATCACCGTAAAATAGGTAAAGCATTAGATTTATTCCATTGGCAAGAAGAAGCGCCAGGTATGGTGTTTTGGCATAATGATGGCTGGACTATTTACACGGAGTTAGAAAAATTTATTCGTGAAAAGTTACACGAGTATGATTATGATGAAGTGAAAGCGCCCATGATGATGGATAGAAGTCTTTGGGAGAAATCAGGTCACTGGGATAAATATGCTGACGGTATGTTTACCACTACCTCCGAAAAACGTGAATACGCCATAAAACCAATGAATTGTCCGGGTCATGTGCAAATATTTAACCAAGGGTTAAAATCTTACCGTGACTTACCGTTACGTATTGCTGAATTTGGCTGTTGTCATCGTAATGAACCCTCAGGCTCTTTACATGGCTTAATGCGTGTCCGTGGTTTTACTCAAGATGATGCCCATATTTTCTGTATGGAATCTCAAGTACAAGCCGAAGTGAAAAAATGTATTGAAATGGTTTACGATGTTTATAGCTCGTTTGGTTTTGATGACATTATAGTTAAGCTCTCAACACGCCCTGAAAGTCGTATAGGCAGTGATGAAATTTGGGATAAAGCGGAAGCTGGCTTAGCACAAGCCTTAACCGATAGTGATATTGAATTTGAATACTTACCGGGAGAAGGTGCCTTTTATGGACCTAAGATAGAATTCACCTTAATGGATTGTTTAGGTCGTACTTGGCAGTGTGGTACCGTGCAACTTGATTTTTCTTTACCTGAACGTCTTGGCGCAACTTATGTTGGTGAAGACAATGAGCGATATACGCCAGTCATGATTCATCGTGCCATATTAGGTTCATTAGAGCGCTTTATTGGTATTTTAATCGAAGAATTTATGGGGAAATTTCCGACCTGGTTATCGCCCACTCAAGCGATAATTTTGAATATTACCGACAAACAAGGTCAATATTGTGAAAAAGTTGTAAAAAAACTAAAAGAAAATGGCTTTAGAGCAAAACTAGACTTGAGAAATGAGAAGATAGGCTTTAAAATCCGCGAGCACACTTTGAAGCGAGTTCCTTATTTATTAGTTATTGGTGATAAAGAGATGGAAGCGGGCGAAATTTCCGTTCGAACTCGAAGTGGTGAAGATTTAGGGAAAATGTCTGTTGATGATTTTATCGCGAAATTGAGCGAAGAAGTTAAAACAAGAGCATAAATACCCAATTAACAATAAATTTGGTATAATAATTAATTGTTATCGAATAGAGGCAAAATTTTTATTCGATAACTAATATTTATTGGCTTGCTCGGTTATAATATGAAATTGGTTAATATCCAATCTTAGCTATAACACAGCAACGCATAATAAAGCCTAAACATATACTAATACATACAAAATTAAAGAGTTCTTTGGAGGAACATGGCTATTAAAGGTGGACAACGAGGCGGTCGTAAAGAGCCAGCACATCGTTTAAATGAGTTAATTACAGATATACTAGGTAACGAGATTCGTTTGATTAAGTATGATGGCGAAGCCGGTGGCATCGTTACATTAGATGAAGCAATGGATCAAGCGGATGACGCTGGTGTTGATCTGGTTGAAATTAGCCCTACAGCTAAACCACCCGTTTGTCGTGTGATGGATTACGGCAAATTTATCTATGAAAAAGCTAAAGAGCAAAAAGAGCAACGTAAAAACCAGAAACAAATACAGGTTAAGGAAATTAAATTCCGTCCTGGTACAGATGAAGGCGATTATCAGGTAAAACTACGCAACCTGAGACGCTTTTTAGAAGGCGGCGACAAGGTCAAGGTTACATTACGTTTCCGTGGCCGTGAAATGGCTCACCAAGAGCTTGGTTTAGCCCTACTAACTCGTGTTAAAAACGATTTAGCAGAGTTAACCGTGCTTGAGTTCTTCCCGCGTCGTGCGGAAGGACGTCAAATGGTGATGGTCTTAGCCCCTAAAAAATAGATAAAACTTGGTTTGACAAGTAATAACGGTTTTAGGACTGCTATTCACCAACTTTATCTTTACGCTGGTAGTAAAGGCTTGCAAGTAAAGTTATTTGCTTTTTAAGAAAATGACTTTCGCCCTCGCTACTTAATATTTGGCATATACCTCAGGGTATAAATGCGGAGTTATTCACATGCCTAAAATGAAAACCAATAAAGGTGCTGCAAAGCGCTTTAAAAAAACAGCCAATGGCTACAAGTTCAAACAAGCTGGCCTTCGTCATATCTTGACTAAGCGTCGTACTAAAGTTAAGCGTCATCTTCGTGCTAAAAGCATGATCGCCGCAGCTGACATTAAGTCAGTTAAAAAACTTTTACGTCACGGTTAATTAGGAGAGATAGAAAATGGCTAGAGTAAAACGTGGTGTACAAGCTCGTGCACGTCACAAAAAAGTTCTAAAGCAAGCTAAAGGTTATTACGGTGCACGTAGTCGTGTTTATCGTGTTGCTTTCCAAGCAGTAACTAAAGCAGGTCAATACGCTTACCGCGATCGTCGTCAACGTAAACGTCAATTCCGTCAGCTTTGGATCGCTCGTATTAACGCAGCAGCTCGTCAAAATGGTTTATCTTACAGCAAATTCATTAATGGTCTTAAAAAGGCTTCTATTGAAATTGATCGTAAGATCCTAGCTGACATCGCAGTATACGATAAAACAGCATTTACTTTCTTAGTTGAAAAAGCGCAAGCTTCTTTAGCTGCTTAAGCAGAGAATGTAGTTTAACTAAGGTTTAGTTAAGCTTGAAAAAAGGACGCTATTTAGCGTCCTTTTTATTTTTAAGCGAATAATAGCAAACGGATTAATTAACTGACCCATTTAAGAACTACGTTATTAGTTTACTAACGAGTTCCCAAAGGCTGAGTTTAAAAGACTTACATGCTGCATTATTGATTTCGACAAGGACGCTATATGGATGTAGCTTCTTAGAGAATGCAGGAGCACATTCTCCTGAATAACCATTCTCTTTAATCAATGCCTTGCCTCTAAAGCCTTTTAATTCTCGCTAAATGATCAATTAATTAGTCCTATTGGTATAATGTTTAGCTAAAACTATTTTTCACTCATTGATAGTGATAATGAGTGGTGTTAGTTAAGCACTCTATTTTAACTGTTGAAACGTTGAAAATTTGATATCAAATCACAAAAATAACCAAGAGAAATAATGATGAACTTAGCTGATAAAGTTTTAGCCGTTAATAATGACCTTCCTATCCGTACAGATGTACCTGTGCATAGTGGTAAAGTGCGCTCTGTTTATTGGTTAACAGCAACAGACAGTAAACGCCTTATCGAGGAGAAAGGTTATGATGTTCCTAGTGATAGTTCATTAGCCATCATGGTGATCAGTGATAGAATTTCAGCGTTTGACTGCATTTGGTCGGGTGAAAATGATATGCGTGGTGTACCTGGCAAAGGTGCGGCATTAAATGCTATATCAAACCATTGGTTTAAGTTGTTTAAAGACCAAGGGCTAGCGGATAGCCACATAGTAGATATTCCACACCCCCTTGTATGGATTGTACAAAAAGCACAACCTGTGATGATTGAAGCTATTTGTCGTCAATATATAACCGGGTCTATGTGGCGTAGTTATGTTAAGGGCGATCGTGAGTTTTGTGGAATTGAGTTAGCAGACGGTTTGCACAAAGACAGTAAGCTTCCAACGCTATTACAAACACCGTCAACTAAAGGCATATTGCAAGGAATACCCGGAGTGCCTGCTGTTGATGATGTGAATATTACTCGAAAAAATATCGAAGATAACTTTACCGCCTTTAACTTTAAATCAAAAGACGATATTACGTTATATGAAAAACTACTTACCGAAGGCTTCGATGTTATCTCAGCGGCATTAGCAAAACTGGATCAAGTTTTTGTTGATACAAAATTTGAATTTGGCTACGTGAAAGATAAATCAGGAAACGATAAGCTTATCTATATGGATGAAGTTGGCACACCAGACTCTTCTCGTATATGGGATGGCGAACAGTACCGAGCAGGTAAGATTGTTGAAAACTCTAAAGAAGCTTTTCGCCAGTTATTGTTAAATCACTTTCCAGACCCTGATATCTTGTTAAATAAAGATCGTATGGAAGAGCGCGAAGCATTAGCACGAGATAATAAATTGCCGTTATCGGTGCTCATGGATGTGTCAAAAACTTATACGGATCTAGCTGAAAAAATAACGGGTAAAAAAATGGTACTTTCTGATAATCCTAAAGCAGAAATCATCACCGTTTTACGTGAAAAATATCAACTGATTGATTAATACCAATGCCACTAAGTTTCTTCCCACTCGCCCTTTGGGCGTTTGTCAGTACTTCGATAATTGCACAGAATTCCTTTAATATAGAGTGACTATAGACAAAAAAATTCACTTTATTTTCAAAGCACTTACAAGCTCTGAGTGGGAACTAATTTAATGGAGCTGGTATTATAGAGCAGAGTCAAAAAAGAAGGCATTATGCCTTCTTTTTATTTATCATTGATGAATAAGAATTATTTTAATTCATCAATAAAAGCAACAGCCCTACCAATGTAGCTAGCAGGGGTCATTGCACATAACTGTGCTTTAGCTTGGTCTGGTAAATCAAGGGTCATAATGAATTCACGCATAGAATCACCATTGACACGTTTACCGCGAGTTAACTCTTTTAGTTTTTCGTATGGTTTTTCAATGCCGTAACGACGCATTACTGTTTGTATAGGCTCTGCTAATACTTCCCAGTTGCTGTCTAATTCAGCCGCTAAGTTCGCTTCGTTAACTTCTAACTTGCTAATGCCCTTTAAGGTGGCACCGTAAGCTATTAGGGCATGAGCAAAACCAACCCCTAAGTTACGTAAAACAGTTGAATCAGTTAAGTCACGCTGCCAGCGAGAGATGGGTAATTTTTGTGCTAGGTGGCTGAAAAGTGCGTTTGCAATACCTAAGTTGCCTTCAGAGTTTTCAAAATCAATCGGGTTAACTTTATGTGGCATGGTTGATGAGCCAATTTCACCCGCAATAGTTTTTTGTTTGAAGTGACCCATAGCAATATAACCCCAAATATCACGATCAAAATCGATTAAAATGGTATTAAAACGTGCTACGGCGTCAAATAACTCCGCAATATAATCATGTGGTTCAATTTGGGTCGTAAAAGGGTTAAATGACAGCCCTAATGAAGTAACAAATTCATTGGCGTATTCATGCCAATCTACTTCTGGGTAGGCGCTAAGGTGAGCATTGTAGTTACCTACTGCGCCGTTAATTTTACCTAACAGTTCTACATTAGCGATCTGCTGACGCTGACGTTGTAAACGGACATATACGTTAGCCATTTCTTTACCTAAAGTACTAGGTGATGCAGGTTGACCGTGAGTACGACACATCATTGGAATTGTTTTGTATTCAAAAGCTAGCGCTTTAATTGCGGCTAATACTTTATCCATTTCTGGCAATAAAACACTTTCACGACAGTCGTTTAACATTAAACCGTGTGATAAGTTGTTGATGTCTTCTGAGGTACAAGCAAAATGAATAAATTCAGTTACCGCATTTAATTCAGCATTGTCGCTAATCTTATCTTTTAAGAAATACTCAACCGCTTTAACATCGTGGTTAGTTGTCGCTTCAATTTTTTTAATGCTCAGCGCATCGGTTTCACTGAAGTTAGTCACAATAGCATCTAAAGTTGCATTCGCTTGGGCTGAAAAAGCAGGCACTTCGGCGATTTCGCTAGTTTCAGCAAGCTTTTGTAACCAACGTACTTCAACGGTCACGCGGTATTTAATTAGGCCAAATTCACTAAAAATAGGGCGTAGTGACTTTACTTTACTGCCATAACGACCATCTACGGGTGATATTGCGCTTAATGCTGAAAGTTCCATAATATTTTCCTAGGTTATATTAATATTCACTTACTTAAGCTTAAGTGATTTACTGAAGTAGTTTACTTATTTGATTAAGTAGAGCTAAATAGCAATTTTAATTGCTAAAATAATGTTTATTAAATGGTTTCGAGTAATTGTTTAGCAGTATGAACCATTTTTTTACGGCTAAATAAAATTGTTCTACGTTTTCCTCCAACTTGACGCCATAATACCGCCGCCCGAATACCCGATAATAATAATGACCGTATTTTGTGCTGGTTGGCGGTTTGTTTAAGAATACTTGGCTCCCCAGTCACTTGAATACGAGCCCCTAATGGGCTGATGATATCAGTGTATATACTGGCAAAACTCGCTAGTAGGGTATCACTGGTGATGGAATAATGGGCTAACTGTCTTTTACTTGCTTTAATTCGTTCACCTAATAGTGACAGCTGTTTTGAATTATGAGTTAAACGGCGCTCTAAGTTAATAATATTAATTAGATAGCGGGTAAATTCTGGATCTTTTTCTTTTGTTTTAGTGCTGTTTGAAGCATCACCTAAATGAGCAACAACGAGTTCAAGCCCTTGTTTAAGGTTAGCGATATTGCCGCCATAAACCGCTAAAGTATTTTCAGGAGACATCTGCATCAAGCTATTGAGTAATATTGCTAAATCATCATCATCAATGTTACCTTGATGAGAAACCTGCTGTACTTGAAAAGCAACTTGACATATAGCAGAAAAAGTTAACGTTTGATCTTTCATTGTTGTTTTATCTTCTTTTTATTTAACGAATTAGTGTATCTATAATACCGCCGCCTAAACAAACATCACCTTGGTAAAAGACCACAGATTGTCCAGGGGTTACCGAGCTTTGTTGCTCAACAAAGTCTACTTGATATTCCCCTGTTGTTGATTCAATCAGCGGGGTAACAGTACAGGCCACGTCTTCTTGACGGTAGCGGGTTTTCACCGTGCATTGAATACTTGTCGTTAAGGCTTTTCTATCAACCCAGTGTAATTGATTGGCAATGACACCTTTAGAAAATAGGCGAGGGTGGTTATGGCCTTGGCCAACGATAAGTACATTACGTAATAAGTCCTTTTCAACCACATACCAAGGTGCTTCACCCGCATCAGCTAAACCACCAATGCGTAAACCTTTTCTTTGCCCAAGCGTATGGTACATCAAGCCATCGTGATGCCCGACAGCAACACCTTCGGCAGATTCAATAATACCGGGTTTTGCGGGTAAGTATTGACCGAGAAAGTCTTTAAACTTACGTTCACCTATAAAGCAAATACCCGTGCTGTCTTTTTTATTGTGGGTAATTAAGCCCGCTTTTTCTGCAATAGCCCTTACTTGAGGTTTTTCAATATGGCCGACAGGAAATAATGTCTGTGCTAATTGTTTTTCCTCTAAAGTATACAGGAAGTAACTTTGATCTTTATTGGTATCAAGACCACGGATCATTTTCCATGAATTATTTCGAAGCTCTCGTTGCACGTAGTGACCAGTAGCAATATAGTCAGCGCCTAGGTCTTCACAAGCAAATTCTAAAAAGGCTTTAAATTTAATTTCTTTATTACACATGATATCAGGATTAGGAGTACGTCCAGCTTTATATTCGGCTAGAAAATACTCAAAGACATTATCCCAATATTCTGTAGCGAAATTGATGGTGTGTAATTTAATATTTAGCTTGTCACAAATAGCCTGTGCATCATTTAAATCTTGAGCGGCAGCACAATACTCATCCGTATCATCTTCTTCCCAATTTTTCATAAACAAAGCCTCTACTTGGTAACCTTGCTCTTTTAGCAAGTAGGCAGAGACAGAAGAGTCGACACCACCAGACATGCCAACAATGACTTTAGTTTGCTCTGGAGGGGTATTCGTTGTGGTTGCTAACATATTTATTGTGTGACCATTAACGGTTAAAAAGTTGAGTAGAGTTGGCTCTATAAAAAGGGAAAAAATTATAACACGCACTACTAGTAGGATATAGATTAAAGATTAGATTTTAACTGTGATACATTTTTTTGTTACCGTGCAACTTTATACTCCCCGTTAACAATACCGTCGATGGTCCAATCGCCAATGCTATACCTGATAAGACGGAGTGTGGGAAAGCCTATATTGGCGGTCATACGCCTAACTTGCCTATTGCGACCTTCACTTATTGTTATTTCAAGCCAAGTGGTTGGAATGCTAGCGCGCTCTCTAATGGGGGGAACACGGGGCCAAACCTCGGGTTCAAGCATTGTTTTAACTTGAGCAGGTTTAGTCATACCATCTTTTAAGGCAATGCCTTGTCGTAATTTAATTAAATCTTGCTCTGCAGGGGCTCCTTCAACTTGAACCCAATAGGTTTTTTGAGTATTTTTACTTGGGTTAGCGATTTGATGTTGTAGTTTTCCATCGTTTGTTAACAGCAATAAGCCTTCACTGTCTCTATCAAGCCTACCCGCAGCATAAACATCGGCTATATCGATATAATTCTTTAACGTTCTGCGATTACCCTCATCAGTAAATTGAGATAAAACATCAAAGGGCTTATTGAAAAGTACAATTTTTCTGTCTTTTACAAGAGGTCTAATCTTGGCGGTGTGATTGCCCTTATGTGTTGAATAACCATTGTTATGTTTCATTATTGAGGATATTTACCTTAAAAATAAAAGGGATTTTAATTGCATGCTAGTCGTTTAAATTAATCAGATTAATACAAGAAAACAGTCACTATTTATAAAATTATAATGTTGAAAAAAGAAGTATTTAAACTCACGAGTATAGGCGTGGACAAATAAATTTATAGCACCGCAAAGGTAATGAAATAGACAATTATCATGCTAAACAAGTTGAGAATAAATGGCAGTTGGTTAAATCCTGTGGGTGCAGAGATAGTTTAGCGGCTACTTAATTGAATTATCGCACTATATTAATATGCATTAAATTACTATACAATCTTCGCGCGAAAATAAATTTTATGCTTCGGTGAATTCTAATTTAAATTAATTTAAATAGGGCGTTATATCACCTTGGCTTTTGGCTAATTTAAAGTAGGAAACTTAATGACCACTGATAACTCTAAAATTATTTACACTATTACCGATGAAGCTCCCGCTTTAGCTACGTATTCTTTATTGCCAATAATTCAAGCTTACACTGCTTCTTCAGGCATTAATGTGGAAACACGAGATATTTCATTAGCGGCCCGTATCTTAGCTAACTTTCCAAAATACTTAACTGAAGAGCAACGGGTTGATGATGCCTTGGCTGAGTTAGGTGAATTGGCGAAAACGCCCGAAGCGAACATTATCAAATTACCCAATGTTTCTGCTTCTATTCCACAGTTGCAAGTTGCCATTAAAGAGCTTCAAGCTAAAGGGTATGACCTACCGAGTTACCCTGCTGAGCCACAAAATGAAGCAGAGCAATCAATTAAGTTAACTTATGCCAAAGTGTTGGGGTCAGCGGTTAACCCTGTATTACGTGAGGGTAACTCTGACCGTCGAGCTCCTGCTTCTGTTAAACAATACGTGCGTAATAACCCCCATTCAATGGGCGCTTGGTCTACTGAATCAAAATCTCATGTTGCTCATATGGCATCAGGAGATTTTTATGGTAGTGAAAAGTCAGTTACTATTGATGGAGCAACCAATGTAAATATTGAGTTTGTTGCTCAAAACGGTGCGGTGACTTTATTAAAATCAAAGTTGCCATTACTTGATAAAGAAATTATTGATGCTGCAGTGATGAGTAAATCTGCTCTGGTAGAATTTTTTGAAACGGAAATAAATAAAGCCAAAGAAGAAGATGTTTTATTATCATTGCATTTAAAAGCAACCATGATGAAAGTTTCAGATCCAATCATGTTTGGCCACGCCGTCAAAGTTTTTTATAAAGATGTATTTGCTAAACATGCGGCTACTTTTGAACAGTTAGGTGTTGACGCTGATAACGGTATTGGTGATGTTTACGCTAAAATTGAACGTTTACCGGCAGAGAAAAAAGCAGAAATTGAAGCCGACTTACAAGCTGTTTATGCTACTCGTCCTGAAGTGGCAATGGTTGATTCAGATAAAGGTATTACTAACTTGCATGTACCTAGTGATGTCATTATTGATGCGTCAATGCCTGCAGCACTTCGTGCCTCGGGTAAAATGTGGGGGCCTGATGGTAAGCAAAAAGATACCAAATTTATGATCCCTGATCGTAACTATGCTGGTGTCTTCTCGGCGGTAGTCGATTTTTGTCGTGAAAACGGTGCCTTTAACCCAACGACAATGGGTACCGTACCTAACGTTGGCTTAATGGCTCAAAAAGCTGAAGAATATGGCTCACACGATAAAACCTTCACAATGTCAGGAACCGGAGTTGTTCGTGTCGTTAATGATAAGGGTGAAACACTTATTGAACAAAATGTTGCTCAGGGTGATATTTTCAGAATGTGTCAGGTTAAAGATGCGCCTATTCAAGATTGGGTTAAGTTAGCGGTAACTCGTGCTAGAGCAACGGGAACTCCTACGGTATTTTGGTTAGATGAAAATCGTGGTCATGATGCTCAAATGATCAAAAAAGTTAATACTTATTTAGCTGATCATGATACTACTGGTTTAGACATTCAAATTCTTGAACCGGTAAAAGCTTGTCAATATACCCTTGCTCGTGTTGCTAAAGGAGACGATGCAATATCTGTTACGGGTAATGTATTACGTGATTATTTAACTGATTTATTTCCAATTCTAGAGCTTGGTACTAGTGCTAAAATGCTTTCTATTGTACCACTCATGAATGGTGGTGGTTTATTTGAAACGGGAGCTGGTGGCTCTGCCCCTAAGCACGTTCAACAATTTGTAAAAGAAAACCACTTACGTTGGGATTCTCTCGGTGAGTTTTTAGCCCTTGCTGCCTCACTAGAGCATGTTGCGGTATCAACGGGTAATGCTAAAGCTCAATTATTAGCTGATACCTTAGATGCGGCCACAGGTAAGTTCTTAGATACGAATAAATCACCGTCACGTAAAGTAGGTGAATTAGATAACCGTGGTAGTCACTTCTATCTTGCAATGTTCTGGGCTCAAGCTCTAGCAGAACAAACAAAAGATATTGAACTTAAAGAAAACTTTACCGGTGTAGCGCAAGCACTAACCAAGCAGGAAGAAAAAATTATTGCTGAGTTGAATACTGCTCAAGGGCCGGCTATTGACCTTAAGGGTTATTATTTTGCGGACACTCAGCTTGCAGAAAAAGCAATGCGCCCAAGTAAAACATTTAATACTATTTTATCCGCGCTACTTTAAGCTAACTAGTTGGTTTAAAAGTACGGTCATAATCAAAAGCTAAGGTCATACTTAGCTTTTTTTTATTGTTTTTTTTGGTTGGAATTATCTTGTTGTGCTTCAAAAAAATACTATTTATTCATTTTAGTGATAGTAGGTATCACTAAGAAGTGATTAGTGCCTTGTTATTTTTTGACTTAGTTTAGTAGAGCAACATTTTTATTCTTGTTTTATGTGGAGCTTACTTTTATGACAAATCAAATAACTATTCCCACTGCGGGAGATAAAATTACATTTATTGACGGCAAGTTATCAGTACCCAATAATCCAATCATTCCATTTATTGAAGGTGATGGTATAGGCGTTGACGTAACACCTCCTATGCTGAAAGTTGTCAATGCTGCTGTCGCTAAAGCTTATGGCGGAGATAGAAAAATAGTCTGGTTGGAAGTCTATGCTGGTGAGAAAGCGACCAAGATGTATGATAGTGAAACTTGGCTGCCAGATGAGACACTTGCCATATTACAGGAATATAAGGTTTCCATAAAAGGACCTCTGACAACACCCGTAGGTGGCGGCATGAGTTCTTTGAATGTCTCTATACGACAAATGCTTGATCTTTATGTCTGTCAACGGCCAGTGCAATGGTTTACGGGTGTTCCAAGTCCAGTAAAAAGGCCTGCTGAAGTCGATATGGTTATCTTTCGTGAAAACACTGAAGATATTTATGCCGGAATTGAGTATCAGGCAGGTAGTGATAAAGCTAAAGCCATGATTCAGTTTCTAACTGAAGAAATGGGGGTTAGTAATATTCGCTTTACTGAAAATTGTGGTATTGGTATAAAACCAGTCTCTAAAGAAGGCACACAAAGGCTGGTCAGGCAGGCGATTCAATATGCAATTGACAATGATAAAGACTCGGTAACGCTGGTTCATAAAGGCAATATTATGAAGTTTACCGAGGGTGCTTTTAAAGAATGGGGTTATGAACTGGCAAGAGACGAATTTGGCGCAAGTTTTATCGATGGCGGTCCTTGGTGCTCTCTCAAAAATCCTATTACAGGGAGAGATATTATCATTAAAGATGTTATTGCCGATGCAATGTTACAACAAATTTTGTTACGCCCGGCAGAATATAGCGTTATTGCTACTTTGAATTTAAATGGTGATTACTTATCTGATGCTCTTGCTGCTCAGGTTGGTGGTATAGGGATTGCGCCAGGGGCAAATTTTGGCGATGAAGTCGCGGTGTTTGAAGCAACACATGGCACAGCGCCTAAATATGCGGGTAAAAATAAAGTAAACCCTGGCTCAGTGATCCTTTCTGCAGAGATGATGTTAAGGCATATGGGCTGGCTTGAGGCTGCTGATTTACTCCTTAAAGGGATGTCGGGAGCAATTAAAGCAAAAACAGTAACCTATGATTTTGAGCGACTTATGGATGATGCCACTTTAGTCTCGTGTTCAGCGTTTGGGGATTGTATTATTGAGCATATGTAGGTAGTAGCATATAAAAAATAAAAAACACAGCTATTTAGCTGTGTTTTATATTGCAATTATTCGCAAAACTTATATTTATTCTATTTCATCTTCTGCTAACTTAATACTTGCTGCGTGGTGACCTTTAGGGCCATCGTTTAGCTCGTAATTGACATCCTGTCCGGCTTTTAATGTCCTATAACCGTCCATTTCAATCGTTGAATAGTGCGCGAAAATATCATCCCCGCCGTTATCTGGGCGAATAAAGCCAAAACCTTTCGCATTATTAAACCATTTCACTGTACCGTGTGCCATACTTCAACTTCCTTTTATATCCTTTAGCATTTAATTATGTTTTACTTCTAATCTCGCTCCGCATGTATCAAAGAAGCCAGAAAATAAGTAATAGATGGTTAAACAACCAACTATGCGACTAAATATTAGTCACATATTGGATCGTAGATAATTTATGGAATTAGTCAAGTTGAAAAAGTGTTTTTTTACATTTTTTTAACATTAATTGCACTAAAAGTTACAGCAAAAGTAAAACGTAGAGACTAATATAAATATATGAGTAACTGGAAAGAGTTCTTTAACACCGAAAGTCTTATTGAAGAAAATGTTAAAGATAAAATAGAAGAGCCGGCTAAATATCATGTTTTTTTACTTAATGATGACTATACCCCGATGGATTTTGTTATAGACGTACTGTGTAAGCTTTTTAATAAAAGTGAAAACCATGCAACAGATGTTATGTTAACTGTTCATCACAAAGGTAAAGGTCTTTGTGGCACATATACTGCAGAGATAGCAGAAACCAAAGTAGAAAATGTTGTCCAGTACGCTTTTGAAAATCAGCACCCCTTAAAGTGTGTAATGGAAAAGGCCTAACGTTATGAATTGGAGTAGCTATGCTAAATAAAGACTTAGAAGTATCATTGAATTTAGCTTTTCGACAAGCTAAAGGATCTCGCCACGAATTTATGACGGTCGAGCATTTATTGTTGGCCTTATTAGATAACCCTTCAGCCATTGAAGTACTTGATGCTTGCGGAGTTGACTTAGTCGTGTTGCGTAAAAGTCTTGTTGATTTTATCAGTGAAACAACCCCCATGATCCCCGTTGGAGAAGAAGATCGAGAGACTCAGCCTACTTTAGGCTTTCAAAGAGTACTTCAGCGTGCAGTTTTCCATGTTCAATCTTCGGGAAAAAATGAAGTGAGTGGCTCAAATGTTCTTGTTGCAATCTTTAGCGAACAAGAATCACAAGCCGCGTATATATTGAAAAAATCTGATGTCAGCCGTTTAGATATTGTTAATTTTATCTCTCATGGCATTGCAAAAGTTAATGATAATGATGCTTCCCATAATTTAAGTGACGAAAAAAATATAACTGAAGAACCACGTACCATTGAAAATTTTGCCGTAAATCTTAATGAGGAAGCATTAAAAGGTAATATCGACCCCTTAATTGGTCGAGATGATGAACTTGAGCGTACTTTACAAGTATTAAGTCGACGAAGAAAAAATAACCCTCTATTTGTTGGCGAAGCGGGTGTTGGTAAAACCGCTATTGCTGAAGGACTCGCTAACCTTATTGTGGCTAAAAAAGTCCCTGAGTTTTTAGCTGATGCGACAATTTACTCCTTAGATTTAGGGGCATTGTTAGCGGGTACTAAATATAGAGGTGATTTTGAAAAACGCTTTAAAACCTTATTAAAAGAACTTGAAGATGATGAAAATGCAGTTCTCTTTATTGATGAGATTCATACGATTATAGGCGCTGGTGCTGCTTCAGGCGGCATGATGGATGCGTCTAATCTTATTAAACCATTACTCTCTGCGGGCAAGCTTCGGTGTCTAGGATCGACTACATATCAAGAGTATCAAAGTATATTTGAAAAAGATCGTGCCTTAGCTCGACGATTTCAAAAAATTGATATTGCGGAGCCTAGCGTCGCTGATACCACAAAAATACTGCAAGGCTTGAAAGAAAAATATGAAAGTCATCATGGTATTAGATACACCAATAAAGCTTTACATGCAGCAGCTCAGTTATCGGCTAAGTATATTAATGAAAGGTTTCTTCCTGATAAAGCGATTGATGTCATCGATGAAGCTGGTGCGAAACAACAATTAGTTGCACCAAGTAAACGCAAAAAAGTGATCAATAATACGGATATCGAAAATATTGTCGCAAAAATGGCGAGAATTCCTCAAAAATCTGTATCGCTTACTGAAAAAGATAGTCTCAAAAATCTTGATCGTAACTTAAAACTTGTCGTCTTCGGACAAGATCAAGCTGTTGATGAACTCTCATCTGTTATTCGTTTATCTCGAGCGGGTCTAGGAAGTGATGAAAAACCCGTTGGCTCATTCTTATTTGCAGGGCCTACAGGGGTTGGTAAAACAGAAATAACTAAGCAGTTAGCCAAAGTATTAGGGGTTGAGTTATTACGCTTTGATATGTCTGAATACATGGAGAAACATGCGGTTAGTCGTCTCATTGGCGCTCCTCCGGGTTATGTTGGTTATGAGCAAGGTGGCTTACTTACCGATGCAGTTATAAAACATCCTCATGCGGTTGTCTTATTAGATGAAATAGAAAAAGCACATGAAGATGTTTATAACCTTTTATTACAAGTGATGGATCATGGAACATTAACAGATAATAATGGTCGAAAAGCAGATTTTAGAAACATTATCTTAGTGTTAACAACTAATGCAGGGGTACGAGAAACGGTACGTCAATCTATTGGCTTTAAAGAACAAGATCATAGCCTTAATGCGTTAAGCGAAATTAATAAGGTATTTTCACCTGAATTTAGAAATCGCTTAGATAATATTATTTTATTTAACCACTTAGATAGTATTGTGATACACCAAGTAGTCGATAAATTTATTGTTGAATTACAAGCTCAACTCGATGATAAAGGTGTTTCACTTGAGTTAACTAAACAGGCTAAACAGTGGCTAGTAGATAACGGTTACGATAAAGCTATGGGGGCAAGACCTATGTCTCGCTTAATCCAAGAGCATTTGAAGAAATCCCTCGCTAATGAGCTGCTTTTTGGTGAGTTAACACAGGGTGGTGTAGCCAAAGTTGATGTCAAAAAAGATAAGCTTGTCATTGATTATGAAAATAAAAAGGAATTAGCCACTGTAAAATAAGGTATGGCATCCCACTTAATAAATAGCCTTACATGGTTTACCTTGTAGGGCTTTTTTATATTTATAAGAGGTAGGAATAATATAAAAAGGCAGTTTGAAATTGAGTGGCTCAGTTCTTTGTTCAAAACAGGGTAGAACCAGTGACACATGCGGTTTACTTTAAAACGTTATAGAGAGTAGAGTCCATCTCTATAACGCTCTATCAACTTACCTTTTGGGGGCAAGCTTTTTTGCAGACGAAAAAAAACCACTATAAATAGTGGCTTTTTATGTGGCTCCCAGCTCTTTTTAAGTAACGGGTTCGAACCAGTGACACATGCGGTTTACTTTAAAACGTTATAGAGAGTAGAGTCCATCTCGCCATCGCTCTATCAACTTATCTTTTGGGAGCAAGCTTTTTGCAGACGAAAAAAAACCACTATAAATAGTGGTTTTTTATGTGGCTCCCCAAACTGGGCTCGAACCAGTGACACATGGATTAACAGTCCATCGCTCTACCAACTGAGCTATTGGGGAATAAACTTTTTAACTTCTATTTATTAATGAAGTTGAATGTGGCTGCCAAGCTGCGCTTGAATAACCAATCAGTGACACATGCTGTTTATTTTAAAAAGTGATAGAGAGTACAGTCCATCGCTCTACCACTTTTGCATGAGCACCAATATAAAATATGGCTCCCCAAACTGGGCTCGAACCAGTGACACATGGATTAACAGTCCATCGCTCTACCAACTGAGCTATTGGGGAATAAACTTTTTTAACTTCTGTTTATTATTGAAGTTGAATATGGCTCCCCAAACTGGGCTCGAACCAGTGACACATGGATTAACAGTCCATCGCTCTACCAACTGAGCTATTGGGGAATCTTGCGTTAACCTAATCGGCTAACGGAGCGGAATATTAAAGACCTGTGGCTTAAGTGTCAACACAAAAACAATAAAAAAATTAAAAATAATCATGTTTGTCGGATTTGTATTCAAAATTGGTTGTTTTACACTAATTACAGCTTGTTTTTCACTCAAGTTAACGGTTGTCTAATAAAAAATAATTTTGCAATGTCAAAAAGTTATTCAATATTTAGTTATCCACGGTTCCTGTGGGTAACTCTGTGAATTAAAGTATAACTTGTTGTGATTATTTCCTTTTTATTGGGCTATCTTCAAGTCAATAAAAAAGTAATATATATTTTATCTCATAGTTTCAAGTGGTTACGAATTCATGTGATTTAGCTATACATAAGCGGTATTTTTAACCACTTAAATCGTTAACGCTCATCAATTAACTGAGCGTGACTTTTATTGCAACATTGACTTTAAGTGATAACGCTAGATTAACATGAATAGAGCTTTACGGTTTTGTAGGGTAACCTTCTTATTTTAAGCTACAGTTATACCTTTCCGTATAAAGAAGTCATCACTTAGAACTGAATGGGCGACATTAGAACAAATAAGATATGTGTAGATATAGTATTCTACATCAAAAAAAATTTGTGCTGTTATCATGGTGCCCATGCGTTTCCGAAGGACGAGTTTTAAATTCTCGCTAAGAGAGCACATTCTTAGACAGATTGGTATTACTGCCACTTCAGGATAAAATTTTACAACCGATGAATCTGCGCTAGGTAAAAGTGACTTAATCTTTTACAATGTATGAGTGCGTATTACTCACTCTGATAGAAAAATAGAACCACAGATTACCTTAAATGACTCAAACAATTCCCGCAACGAATAATAAGAAGCAAGTCAATTTGCTTGAAGACCCCGTTAACATCACGATAAAACGTATGACCATCCCTATGATTTATGGCATGGTGCTGTTGATGACATTTAATCTTATTGATACTTTCTTTGTTGGGCTTTTAGGAACACAGTCGTTAGCCGCAATTAGTTTTACCTTTCCTGTCACTTTTACCGTACTTAGCTTAACCATTGGTTTAAGTATTGGCACCTCAGCAGTGATCGCTAAATATTTAGGAAAAAAAGATCCTCAATCAGCCAAAAATACGGCAACAGCAGCGATGTATTTAGCCACAATTATAGTGGCTTGTTTATCATTTATTGGCTATTTGATAACGGATCCCTTATTTAGCTTACTCGGTGCTCAACCTTCACTATTACCTTTAATCCATCAATATATGGATACTTGGTATATAGGGAGTATTTTTATAATTGGACCTATGATAGGTAATGCTATATTACGTGCATCGGGTGATACCAAAACACCCAGTATTATTATGGGCAGTGCAGGGTTGATTAATGCAATGCTCGATCCTCTTCTTATCTTTGGCTTCGGTCCAATACCTGCTATGGGCATTCAAGGCGCGGCCATTGCGACTTTGGTGTCATGGCTTTTTGGTTTAGCTTTTGTACTTTATATTTTAACTAAAAAACTCAATCTCATTCATAGCCGTTTATTGCCTATGAAAGTAATGTTCTCAGCGTCTCGAGATATTTTAAAGATTGGCTTGCCCGCAGCAGGAGCGAATATGTTAACACCTATCGCCGCGGCAATTATGACTGCCATAGTGGCAAGTTATGGTGAGTCGGCAGTTGCCGCCTTTGGTGTTGGTACAAGGCTTGAGTCCATCGCCTGTTTAATCGTCTTAGCCTTATCGATGACAATACCACCTTTTATGAGTCAAAATTTTGGTGCAGGGCAATTGCACCGTGTTGAAGAATCCTACCAAGTATCTATTAAGTTTATTCTTGTCTGGCAATTATTTATATATATTGTCTTAGCACTAAGTGCTCACTGGATTGCCACTGCCTTTGCTAAAGAGACTGAAGTGGCCGATTTAATTAAATTATTTATATGGATTTTACCACTAGGCTACGGGTTACAAGGACTTGTTATTTTAACTAACTCATCCTTTAACGCTCTACATAAGCCAATGATAGCGTTAGTCTTAAGTATTGTAAGGCTTTTTGTTTGTTATTTACCTTTAGCCTATTTAGGTAGTCTATATTATGGCATGACAGGTTTATTTGTTGGTGCATTACTGGGGAATGTAGTGATGGCATTCATCTCTTATCGTTTGTTTATGAAACAATTTTTACAAGTTGAATTCAGCCCAACGGAGCAAGGCTAAATGAAAAAAATCACACTGTGTTCTGATTATACGCCTAGTGGTGATCAACCAACGGCCATAAAGCAACTTCTTGAAGGCATTGAAGCGGGCTTAGCACATCAAACCCTGCTTGGTGTTACAGGCTCGGGCAAAACGTTCACTATTGCTAATGTTATTGAAAAGCTTAACCGACCTACGATGATATTAGCGCCTAATAAAACGTTAGCAGCACAGCTTTATGGCGAAATGAAAGAGTTTTTTCCTAATAATGCGGTTGAGTATTTTGTTTCTTATTATGATTATTATCAGCCAGAAGCTTATGTGCCAACGACAGATACTTTTATTGAAAAAGATGCCTCAGTTAATGAACATATTGAACAAATGCGTTTGTCGGCGACGAAAGCCCTATTAGAGCGTCGGGACGTTATTATTATTGCCTCTGTTTCTGCCATTTATGGTTTAGGTGATCCTGACTCTTATTTAAAGATGATGTTACATATTAGTGTTGGGGACATTATTAATCAGCGTGATATTTTACGTCGTTTAGCCGAGCTACAATATACTCGAAATGATGTTGCATTTGCTCGCTCTACCTACCGAGTTCGCGGCGATGTTATTGATATCTTTCCCGCTGAATCTGATCGTCTCGCATTACGTCTAGAGCTTTTTGATGAAGAAATTGAAAGAATAAGCCAATTTGACCCCCTCACAGGGCAAGTTGAAAGAACATTAGCGCGTGTTACTGTCTACCCTAAAACACATTACGCCACACCGAGAGATAAAGTTTTAGCGGCCGTTGAAAAAATTAAAATTGAGCTTAAGTATAGAGCACAGCAGCTTAAGGATAATAACAAGTTAGTGGAGGAGCAACGACTCACTCAGCGAACTCAATTTGATATTGAAATGATGACCGAGCTTGGTTATTGCTCGGGCATCGAAAACTATTCTCGCTACTTATCTGGTCGAGAGGAAGGAGGTGCCCCACCAACATTGTTTGACTATTTACCTGATGATGGTTTACTTATTATTGACGAGTCTCATGTTACCGTGCCACAAATTGGTGCTATGTATAAAGGAGACAGATCACGTAAAGAAAACCTTGTTGAGTATGGCTTTAGACTACCGTCAGCTTTGGATAACCGACCGATGAAGTTTGATGAGTTTGAAGCACTTTCACCGCAAACTATTTATGTGTCAGCTACACCAAGTAACTATGAAATAGAAAAATCTTCTGGCGATATTGCCGAACAAGTAGTAAGACCAACAGGTCTATTAGACCCAAACATTGAAGTACGCCCAGTAGAAACGCAGGTGGATGACTTATTATCAGAGATACGTAAACGATTACCACTAGATGAAAGAGTGTTAGCGACAACCTTAACTAAACGAATGGCTGAAGACTTAACGGATTACCTAGATGAGCATGGCATTAAAGCACGCTATTTACATTCTGATGTTGATACGGTTGAGCGTGTTGAGATTATAAGAGATTTTAGATTAGGTAAGTTTGATGTTTTAGTTGGTATCAACTTACTGCGTGAAGGTTTAGATATGCCAGAAGTCTCATTAGTGGCTATTTTAGATGCGGATAAAGAAGGTTTTTTACGATCTGAACGATCATTAATTCAAACTATAGGTCGGGCAGCACGAAATATAAATGGGCGAGCTATTTTATATGCAAATAAAATAACGGGCTCCATGAAGCGCGCAATGGATGAGACTGAACGTCGTAGAGAGAAGCAGCATCAATATAATCTAGATAACAATATTACCCCAAGAGGTGTTGTGAGACGAATCACTGATGTCATGGGTATTGGCAGTTATAGTGATGCTAAATCACTTGATAAGGTTGCAGAGGCCAATGCAAATTATCACATCAATCAGCAAGCGGAAGAGCCTCTATTAACGACGGCTCAAATTGATACTAAAATAGTCACTCTTGAAAAAGTGATGCAAGCACATGCACAAAATTTAGAATTTGAACAAGCGGCTAAAGTCCGTGACAAAATAGCTAAATTAAGAATACAGCAGTTATCAACTTAATATCAATTTCTTTAAGTTATTATCTTAAATCGAACATAGAGTAATGCCCTAGAATATGGGCGATAGCATCACTACTGCAATGAGGTAGATAACTGATATCCTCTATTATTTTGTCTTGAATATCGACAGGAAATAACATTAACTGTTCCATATAAAGGTGAGCATAGGTCTCATTATTTGCATCAATAATTTTTTTTAAACGTCGTGCTTGATACTTCCAGATAACACTCATAGGGAACTCCCCACTTTCATTGAACACACCATCAGTCTAGGAGGTTAGGGACGTTACTGATAGAAAAGCTTTATATAAAAAGAATTTTTAAGGAACTTTTTCATCTATAGGGTAATAAGTGATTAATAAGTCTTAGGTTATTATTTTGATAAAAATATTTATTTGAACATTAATTCAATTTTATCCATAGGCAGTACTTTTACGGTTATTTTTTATTCAATAGAGCCGGTAAAGTATTGCTCTGTTATTCGCTAACGCTGCTAACTATTGAGATTCTTTAATACTCAATAGTTAGCACTCCCTTGATTAAGTGATTTGCCCTTTATTTTTATCTAAAATGGTATAACGCTATGATTCGTATTCGATTGGATCTGTTACGTTATTCTCTTCAAATGCTTCTAAGCGCTCTTGGCACGCACCGCATTTTCCACATGCTTTATCTCGACCATTATAACAAGTCCAAGTATTACTATAATCTAAGCCCATAGCTATACCATCAGTAAGGATTGCTGTTTTGTTTACGGTTAAATAAGGGCTAAATATTTCGACACTTTCATAATTAGCAATTTTACAAACATCATTCATTTTTTCAACAAACTCGGGGCGGCAATCAGGATAAATTGCATGGTCACCTGAGTGGGCGCCATAATAAACTTGCTCCGCGCCAACAGAGACCGCATATGCTACGGCCAGAGACAGTAAAATCATATTTCGGTTAGGTACAATAGTAGACTTCATGCTCTCAGATTCGTAATGTCCTTCGGGAATATCAATGTCATCGGTTAGTGATGAGCCAGCCAGTAATTGGTTGATAGCTGAAATATCGATCACTTTATGATTGATACCTAATTGATTACAAACAGCACTAGCGCACTCCAATTCTTTTACATGGCGTTGACCATAATTAAAGGATAGCGCAAACACTTTTTTCCCGTCTTTTAGTGCACGGTTCAATACCGTAAAGGAATCCATGCCACCGGAATAAATAACAACAACTTTTTCAGCCATTTGAAGTTCTCTTAATTGATCTGAGGTATAATACCAACGCCACTAATTATGTGATCATTTATACTTGTTAAAATAGAACACCTCATTATTGGTACGGGTATATTAAAAAACGCCTAGCATTTTACTTGAAATCTAAGCTAGGCTCCAGAAGAAAGAAATTTCCCTCCTAATAAAATACGTCGTAATGCAAAAGAGATAAAGTAACATCCATGAGATATAAAATTAATGAGTTTTTTGAAACGATTCAAGGAGAGGGCTATTTTACTGGTCAACCGTCAATTTTTATTCGATTACAAGGCTGTCCTGTAGGTTGTTCATGGTGTGATACTAAACAGACTTGGGACATTGAACTTAAAGATCAAGTTACTGCTGAAGCCATGTTAAGTAAAACCATGGAATCATCTAGATGGGCTGAGTTTACCACGGCTGACATTTTAGCTTTAGTAAAAGAAAAAGCCTTTCAGGCGAAACATATTGTCATTACGGGTGGTGAGCCGTGTATGGTTGATTTAACACCCTTATGTCAGCTCTTTGAACAAGAAGGCTACAGTACGCAAATTGAGACGTCGGGCACCTTTGATATTCTCACCACAGAAAAATGTTGGGTCACGGTTTCCCCTAAAATTAACATGCGTGGTGGTTATAAAATTTTAGCAAGTGCAATGGCGCGTGCAAATGAAATTAAGCACCCGATTGCCACAGAGCAACATGTGGATGATTTAAAGGCATTGTTGTTACTTCACCAAGTCAAAAATACCGCAATTTACTTACAACCGATCAGCCAAAAGAAACGAGCAACCGAATTAGCAATAACAACCTGTATAGCGAATAACTGGCGGTTATCGGTGCAAGTTCACAAATATATTGGCATTGAGTAATTACTACTGAACCTTTGCTAACAAACGTTGGTTGGTTAGTTAATTGGCAATAACTTTAGGCACACGTTTAGACACTCGCGTTAATAATTCATAATTTATGGTATCGCTGTTTTGCGCCACAATATCTATATTTATATTTTTTCCCCACAGCTCAACAGTATCTCCGATGTTAACCTGTCTTAAATCGGTAATATCGACGGTGATCATGTCCATTGAAACGCGGCCAACAATGGGGGCAACGTTGCCATTAATAAATACGGGTGTTCCTAGTTTAGCACTACGAGGGTAGCCATCAGCATAGCCAATAGCAATCGTGGCTAAATTTGTTTTTCGCTTAGCTTGCCATATGTCACCGTAACCAACATATTCGCCAACTTCTACCGTGTGTATCGCAATAATATTAGCTTGTAGGGTCATAACGGGGATCAAAGGCTGACTCATTTGACATACCCCTATTGGGGATACACCATAAAGGGCTAGCCCTAATCGTGTGTGATCACCATGACTTTCAGGCCAATTTAAAATACCTGCGGAGTTAGCCATACTATATTGACAACCGTGTTGTGCCACGAGCCTTTTTAATTTAATCAGTTGCTCTGAGGCTCTAGCACGGTTTGATTGTTCAGCGGTAGAAAAGTGAGAGCATAACACCAGCTTGTTTTTTTGCTCGGTTGATAATTGTGATATCACCCTGTTAACATCTTCAATGCTAAAGCCTAAGCGATTCATGCCAGTATCAACTTTTAGCCAAATATCACCAGAAAATTGTGAGGCGATATTTTTTAGCCATGCTATTTGGTAGTCACTGTGTAGCATGAATGAAAAATTATTTTTCTGTGCTAAGGCAAAGTCACTTTCTTTAAAGGGACCTTCAAGAATTAATATTTTGTTATTAATGCCATCACTGCGCAGCGTTATCGCTTCATCGATAAAAGCAACGGCGAAAAGGTTAACCTTCGCACTTAAAGCATGAGCGACTTTATTGGCATCATGACCATAAGCATCGGCTTTAATAACGGCAATAGTGTTGCTGTTGCTCGCGAGGTTATCAATATATTGGTAGTTTTTAACGAGTGCACCTAAGTCGATAATTGCTTGTGTAAAACGGGATGAATAGCTCATGATTTTATTATTGCTTTCAACTGAAAAATACTTATGGGAAAAGTTAGTAAAATAATGAGTAGATTATTAATTCATCTATTTATTATTAAATATCAGTGTACCATAACACCGCACTATAATTACAAAACTAAAAATAACAAGGCTAAAATCTAAGTGAGAAAGATTAATGGACAGGTAAATACCATTAATCCCACTAAATTCCTTCCCTCTCAGCGAGATTTAAAAGGCTGAGAGGTAAGGCATTGATTGAAGAGAATGGTTACTCCCTATCTCAATGAAGCGAGCTAATTAAACTGGAAAGCTTAACCTTAATTTACAGCCATTTACATTTGGGTTCTCTAGATTGATTTTAGTAATAAGATTAATTTCACCTTTATGTGCAGTAAGTAAAGTGCTAATAATTGCTAAGCCTAACCCCGTCCCGCCGCTTTGTTTCGCCGTGGTGAAAAAAGGTTCAAATATACGTTTGGCATTTTGCTCGGTTATTCCTTTACCATTGTCGCTAAAAGTTAAGTGCAGTTGATGCTTTTCTTTGGTTAATTCTATTGTGACAATATCCCCTCCATGTTGAATGACATTATTAAATAAATTACTGACAATAGACGTTAGCAGCTCTCTATTCATATAAACCAGAAAAGTAGCTGTGCTTTTATTAATATGTATATTGGTGAGTTTATCTTGATAGATTTTCGCTTGCTCATTTATAATATGTGTTAAATCACAAGGGGTGTTAGGAATCTTTTGTATATCGGCGTTAGCAAGCTCTGTTAGCTGTCGCATCAATAACAGCATTCGATTACTGTTAGTATCAATATTATGAAGAAATTTTACTTGTTCATCTTCAGAAAGATTATGAATGTGGTCTTGTAATATTTCTACAGCACCTTTAATTGCCGTGATAGGCGTTTTAAACTCATGAGAAACATAGGAAGCAAAATTTTTAATCTGTTCGGCTCTTTGAATTTGTTTATTTGACATCTTAACTAAGGTTTCTGACAGAAGTTCAAACTCAATCGTAACAGGGTGCTTTAACACCGTTAAAGGTTTGTCGGTACCATGCATTGCCTTTTTGGCCTGAGCGACTAACGCTTTAATCGGGCGAGTAATGGCATAGGCAGTGAAAAATGATATTGTTAAATTAAGTGCGATGATGAGAATACCATAAGAGATAAATAGATTTTTATTTTGATAAATTTGCTGAAATACATTAGCAGGTGTACGTATTAAATGAATAGCGCCTATAATACGATTCTCTAATACTATGGGGTAAGCAACGTGAATACGAATGTCAGATGTTCTGCTAATCGGAGAGAAAAATCTACTTTCATTAATATTTGTCCATTTTCTAATCACTCTAGTTACCTCACCTTCAAGCGCTTTGGCAACTTCAATTCTGTCGAGTATAGATTTTTCTTTTACCCTGCTGGTAGATGAGACGATAATGCCGTTAATATCTACTATTCGCATCCCTGAAAGTGTTGTTAATTGCACTTCTTTTAATAGCTTATCAAACCCTCTTCCTATCTCTAAAGCAATTGGATCGGCTGTTAAATCTGTTTTTTGAGGCGATTTTTCTTGTGGGTAGATTGGACTTTTATTTAAGTCTAACGTTGGTATAATTGGGTGCCATTTCCCTAAAACAGGGTCATTTATAGGCCAAAATTTATCGGGTAGTGGTTTACCATACCCTTCTATTATTAAACTTGGGTATTGATCTTTTAGTTGCTTGGTGTAGATATTAGCAAGCAACACTGCTTGTGTGATTAAGGCATGTTCAGTTTGCCGAATTAGCGTACTGTCATACAGCTTCATTAACGCTATACCAGCAATTGGTAGAGATAATATGACTGAGTTGATGAGAATAAAGACATAACTTAATCGTAAACGTACTTTCATTTTATTATCTTCAAGATTAAGAGAATTTCCCACCGTACTTTTTAATGATAAATTCGTACGATGGTATTGGCGCTAAAAATGGGTTTATGACTTTAGCATGATATTAATTTGTCACAGGTATTGACTCGATAACCGACACCATGCAAGGTATCAATAGGTGCACCGCCGACACTTTTAAACTTATTGCGAATGCGACGTAAATGACTATCAATGGTGCGATCGCTAACGGCAACATTATGAGAGTAACTACCATCCATTAGCAACTCGCGACTAAAAACATGGTTTGGGCGTTTAGCCATGGTATATAACATTTGAAATTCAGTTGCGGTTAATTCAAGCTTTTTCTTGTTCCATAAAACATCTCTAGTGTCTGTATTAATCAGTAAAAAACCATGGGTTACTTCATTGCTTGTGACTTCCATTTGTTTGGTGAGGTTACTACGTCTTAAAATGGTTTTTATACGGGCGACTAATTCTCGGGTGCTAAAAGGTTTGGTAATGTAATCATCAGCACCGAGTTCTAGTCCGAGAATTCTATCAATTTCATCATCTCTAGCAGATAAAAACACTAAAGGTACTTGAGATTCTTGACGAATAATTTTACAAACATCAGTGCCTTCAAGTTCAGGCATACCTACATCAAGTATGATTAAATCAGGTTGTTCAACTTTAAACATTTCTAAAGCCTGCTTGCCATCCACAGCCTCTACTGTATCGAAATTAGCACGAGCTAGGCTAAATGAAATAACCTCCCTAATATGGGGGTCATCATCTACGACTAAAATTTTACTATTCATACTATTCTACCCCTTTATTATTCTGTAAATTATCTGTTGAATATCCTCATTTTATGGGCAAAACACAAGATATTTTTTGCAAATATACCAATTGCGCAAAAATTGCAAAAAAAAGACGAGTTAAATGTGCTTTTTTGTATTTAAGTACGCAAATATATTATTTAGAGTAGTGAGTATATACATTGCTATGTAATGCGAGTGTGATGATTTTTAGCAGTCTAAATACTCAGAAGAAGGTAACAATGTTCTTCTCCTAAGGTTTATTCATTTGTATGATATTATTTATAAGTTATAACAATTAGTTACAGCGATAAGTAACAATCCATTTTCATCAATGTGATGACTTTTTTTAGCGAGATTTATGTGTTTGGAAAGTCGTATTTGGTAAGGGGTTAGGTTAAATACCTAGTTAATTTAAGTATTCTTTGTGAAGTATTCTAATATGTTCACCTGTCATTATCCGTTCAAAAAAAGTATGTTTATTTGCTGCTTAGTAGCCCTTGGGTTAGTTGTTATTACTCTTCACCGTTGTTATAACAACTCAGTCGTGCATCAAGCGTTAAAGTTGGAGCATAATTTAGCGCAAAAAATCATGCTGGATTTTCGATATTTTTGTCCGTCGATTAAAGCCAGTGAAGCCGCCCAAGAAGACTTTAAATGTAAAACGCCCGTCACTAAATTACCAATAGAGTTAGCGCAATTAATCACCGAGACTTCACTCGGCGGGGTGATCCTCTTTGCCGAGAATATCGACAATATAGAACAAACGGTGACTTTAACGCGAGATTTACAAAATGCTGCACTAAAATCTGACCTTGCTCAACCATTGTTTATATCAACCGATCAAGAAGGTGGGCGTGTAGTTAGGATACCACGCAGTATTGGCACCTCCTTCACAGGCAATATGTCAATTGGCGCAACGTATAAGCTACACGGTGAAAAATTTGCACGTGAAGTCGGCAATGTACTGGGTACAGAGCTTAAAGCATTAGGCATTAATATAGATCATGGCCCTAATGTCGATGTGAATGTAAACCTTGATAATCCCGTGATTAATGTGCGCTCTTTTAGTGAAGATCCTAAGGTGGTGGCTGATTTAGGTATCGCTATGCTTGAAGGTATTGAGTCAGCAGGTGTCATAGCAACGTTGAAGCACTTTCCTGGGCATGGTGACACAAATACCGATAGCCATACTGGATTACCTAGAGTCTTGCATGATTTGGCATTAGCTAAACGTGTTGATTTATATCCTTTTCAACAAGCGATAAATAATTCTAAAGTGAATATGATCATGACGGCACATATTCAATACCCATCATTAGATAGCTCTGAATTAGTTAATAAATTTGGAGAAGCAATGATAAAACCTGCCACACTCTCTAAAAAAATATTAACTCATTTATTAAGAGAGGAAATGGGCTATCAAGGATTAATTATCACTGATGCACTTGATATGGCTGGTATCAGTCATTTTTTTACTCCTGTGGAGGCTGTACTGGCGACATTTGATGCGGGTGCTGATATTGCCATGATGCCGATTAAAATAAGAACAAAGGGTGATATTGAGCGTTTTAAAACCTTTATTGCCTATTTGGCGGCACGTGTAAAAGAAGACCGAAACATGTTAGAGGGAATTGCACAATCTGTGGCAAGAGTATTCAAAGCGAAACAACTCATGATTAGTGACATAGTTTCCAATAAGCAGTTAGCAATAAATATAATTAATGCAAAAAAAATATTGGGTAATAAGCAGCATAGGCAAATTGAAAAGTCTCTCGCGCAAAATGCTATTGTAGAAATTAGCAAAGCGAAGAAGTTAACAACCTTCTCAATTAATGATAGTAAGTTACATGTTGTTTTTCCTACGATTGAGCAATCAGCTGCAATGGCAAATTATTTGTCAGTCGCTTCATCTAAAAATAAAATCACCCAATCAAGCCTTGCATTGTATGATGAGGAAACACTCTTTAATGCAATAGCCAGCAGTGATGTTGTTATCGTTGCCTCTGATAGTCAAAAATCTGCGGTGGAGTTAGGAGGAGCTGAAGATATTGCACAGAATTATCAGTCAAAAAATAAAAAAACAGTTGAAAGTTATAACGCATTAAAAATTCTTAAATATGCAAAAAAACAGGGTAAAATTACAGTGTTTATCTCATTGAAACTTCCTACCGAGCTATCAAGTTATAGGCCATACAGTGATTGGATACTGGCGAGTTTTGATGGCAGCACTTATATAGATTCCGTTACCAATAAGCCTGTTTCGCCTGCATTGTCAGCATTGGCTGAAGTATTGTTAGCTAAGCGAAAGGCGGTGGGGACATTACCCATAACTTTGTAGTATCTTTATAAAATGGCGTTTTTTTTGGGGGGTGGAATGCCATACGGCACCATCAATATTGCTTGTTATTAATATTTGTTTGAGTTGAGTTTTTTATGATCACTAGTGCTTTTCCGTATCTGGCCATGTTATTGGTTACGGCGGGTTTATTGAGGTTTTTTGAATCTAAAAGCCAATATAAAATATTCGATATACTACCCGCTATCGTTATTTTATATTTCTTGGTTATGTTGATGTCAACCTTCGGCTTATGGCAAAAAACGGCAGAAATTAATGCGGCTTATAAAGGGGTTAAAAGCAATGTTTTGCCAGCAATGATTTTTTTGATGCTGCTAAATGCGGATTTAAGACAAATAAAAAAATTGGGAGCAAAAATTATTTTTGCTTTTTTAACCGCTTCGTTCACCATTGGTATCGCCTTTATCATCGCCTTTGCATTATTTCTCCCCATGCTTGAAGCCGATAGCTGGAAAACTTTTGCCGCTCTCAGCGGTAGCTGGATGGGAGGGACAGGCAACATGGCGGCAATTCAGTTAGCCCTTAATGTTCCTGATAGTTCAATGGGGTATACCTTACTTATTGACTCAATAGATTATGCTATTTGGGTGATGTTGTTATTATCATTAGTGCCCTATTCAAAACGTTTTAATCAATGGATTGGAACAAATACTGAGAATCTTGATGAAATAAGCAAAAATCTGACTGACAAAAATACTGACGTTAAAGGTGATCAAACCCCCTCGTTACTTTTATTGCTTGGCTTAGCGCTGTTTATTTCAGCTGTAACGCAACATCTTGCACAGATGCTACCCGCAACCGTTTTTCTCACTAGCACCACATGGACGGTATTAATGGTGACAGTGTTAGGTGTTGTGTGTGCCATGACGCCATTAAGTAAGTTATATGGTGCAAGTGAAATATCTAATATTATGCTATATCTTATTGTGGCGTTAATTGCCTCAAGAGCAAATTTCGCTGAACTTACCCAAGCGCCAATGTATATTTTGATGGGGTTAGTGATATTGTTTATTCATGGCCTACTCATGTTAATAGCAGCAAAAATATTTAAGTTTGATTTGTTTACCTGCGGTATAGCGTCGCTTGCTAATATTGGAGGTATTGCTTCTGCTCCTCTTTTAGCGGCAGCCTATTCTAAATCGTTAATTCCTGTGGGCGTTTTAATGGCATTGTTGGGTTATATCGTAGGCACTGCGGGCGGTTTATTTGTAGGTAAAGTGCTATCCCTTTTGTAGATTAATAATAAGTTGAAAACGATGAACAAAATCTCCTTACTGACTAAGCTCATGCTCTCTTTATTTTCAGTTGTTCTGTTTAGTACTTGTAGCTTTGCGAAAGTACCTAATTATCATACTGACGTGATTGATATTACTGAGGCTCATTTATCACCTAGCTATTGGTTAAGTCAGTTAGAACAAAAAAATGTTTTGCTTATGAGTCAACAAGATATTGCAGCATTTAATCAACAATTAGTGAAAAAAAACCCCTATATTTCTTTGCCGCTCTCAGTGCCCAACCCGCTAAGTAAAACACAATTAGTAGAGAAACTAACGGCTATCAGCAAACCCTCAAAGCATGCGAGGTTTTATAGTGATGGTACACAAGTGAGTGATGAAAATTATCAAACTTATATTGACGCTACGAACCAAAGCGGGATTAAACTAAAAAATATTGTACAATATGGGCTTGTGGTCAAGCGTACTGCTTTGAGAACATTTCCGACCAAAGACAGGATATTTAAAGCAGGCTCTGATCGAGACCTAGATAGGTTCCAAGAAAGTGCTTTATTCCCTGGTGAGGCAGTGGCTATTTTGCATACCAGCAAAGACGAACAATGGCTTTTAGTGCAAGCATATAATTATCTCGCTTGGGTACAAAAATCGGATGTGGCGGTAGGCAATAAAACAGAGATTACAGCTTTTCTTGAAAATGAAGATTTTATTGTTGTCACTGGCAGTAAAGTATTTACTAACTATGTGCCTAACCATGAAAAAATATCCAATGTACAACTTGATATGGGCACACGATTACCTTTAGCCAAGCGTAGTGACTATGGCAATAGTGTTTATGGACAGAACCCATTTGCTAATTATATAGTCAAGCTGCCAGTGAAAGATTCTCAGGGTAAACTAGCCCTTAAGCTGACCCCTATTCCAAGAGGGCAAGATGTTAGGGTAGGGTATTTACCCTTTACGAAAGCAAACTTAATCAAACAGTCGTTTAAATTTTTAGGTGAACGTTATGGCTGGGGGCATGATTACAATGGCCGAGATTGTACTGGCTTTGTTGGTGAGATTTATAAAAGCTTTGGCTTTATTATGCCGAGAAACTCAGGACAACAAGCAAAAAGTGTCTATGGGCTTAATCACTTCTTTGCTAAAGATTCAGATCAACAAAGTAAGTTGAAAATTATAGCGACACTGCAAGTGGGAGATCTCATTTATATTCCTGGCCATGTCATGATGTACTTAGGGGATGACAAATCTAAACCTTATGTTATTCATGATGTTAAAGGGCTGAGTTATCTTGATAAACAGGGTGATATCTATCAAGGCACGTTAAACGGTGTCTCAGTCACGCCTTTAATACCCCTGAAAGATTACGTGAAAAAAATCACCAATATAAAACGTATTAGAGCGAAATAATTATGATGAAAATTACCAATATTCGTTTTGCCAAACTAAAAATTCCGTTAGTTACACCTTTTAAAACCTCGATGCGCAGCGTGGATAATATTGAAGATGTTGTGGTGATTATTGAAACTGATTGCGGTGAGATTGGCTATGGCTCAGCACCTGCTACACCGGTAATTACGGGTGACACCCATGGTTCAATTATTGCTGCTATTGAAACAGTTCTCAAGCCTATGTTAATAGGGCGATATATTGATGATATTGGTGATGTTACTAGCGCAATTCAGTCTGCCATGGTTAATAATTATAGTGCTAAAGCTGCGGTGGAAATAGCCATTTATGATTTATGGGGGAAACTCTACCAAGCGCCTTTATATAAACTGTTAGGTGGTGGCGATAGCCAATTGACAACAGATATTACCATTAGCGTTGATAATATTAATAAAATGCTTATTGATTGCAAAACAGCGTTAGCGCAAGGTTTTGAGGTATTGAAAATTAAAATCGGTAAAGACATCCATCAAGATATTGTTCGAGTCAAAAATATTTATGATGTCGTTAAAGGGCAAGCCACCATTCGCCTTGACGTTAATCAAGGCTGGACGGCCAAACAGACTGTGTTTGCCATGCAAAAACTTGCCGCCGCGGGTGTTGAATTAGAATTAATAGAGCAACCGGTAAAAGCAGGTGATTTAGCAGGCATGCGCTATGTTAGTGAGCGAATTTTAACGCCTGTTATGGCGGATGAAAGCGCCTTCGGACCTAAGGAAGTTATTGAACTCATTCGTTCAGGTGCGGCTGATATTATCAATATAAAGCTAATGAAAACGGGCGGTTTGTCTAACGCGATTAAGATTGCCGATATTTGCCAGATTTATAATGTAGATTGCATGATTGGCTGTATGTTAGAGGGCAGTATTGCTGTGGCTGCTGCCGCACATCTAGCGGCGGCAAAATCTAATGTTATTACTAAAATAGATCTTGATGGTCCCGCTTTAGGAAAGTTTGATCCAGTTATTGGTGGCGTTGACTTTAACTTATCAAGTATACGTCTAAGTGATGCTCCAGGGTTAGGTATAGAGAAAATTACTGGTTTAATTGAGTTATAACCTCGTCATGGGGGAAAAAATTTAAATTCCTTGTTTTGTTTTATTAGGAATAATATATTCCTATCTGTTTATGTTACTTCTTTACAGTAAGGTCTCTTTTATGAGTGTGCAGTATACAGGTTTAGATTGGTTGGTATTTATTGCTTACGGCGTAATACTCTTATTGTCTGGTTGGTGGGTTAATCGGAAAAAATCAACCAGTAGTGAAGATTACTTTCTAGGTGGGAATGCCATGCCCATGTGGATGGTGTCTATTTCGGTACTCGCAACCTCACAATCTGCGGCAACCTTTCTTGGTGGGCCTGATATGGGCTACCGAGGTGATTTATCTTATTTAGCCACGAACATTGGCGCATTTATGGCGGCATTATTTGTCTCTATCTATTTAATTCCTAAATTTTATCAATATAAAGTCTTCACTGTTTATGAGCTACTCGATAGGCAGATAGGCCCCAGAGCAAAAAAGCATGCCGGTATGATGTACTTATTTGGCCGAGTGTTTGCCAGTGGTGCAAGGTTGTATATGGCTGCGATTGCCGTTGCGATGATTTTGTTTGGCGATATAGCCGCTGATAGTATCGTTTATGCCACTATTATTATCACCATTATAGGTTTATTGTTTTCAGTTTTTGGTGGTGTTCGCTCGGTAATATATAGTGATGTAATACAAGCTGTGGTCTATGTGAGTGCCGCACTATTTGTTATTTATTTTCTCTATATCGCTATTCCGGCAGACTTTTCAACGATAGTCGCGGCATTACAAACGCCTGCGGTGTCAACCGCAGGATTTACTCAAGCGTCAAAGCTGACGTTATTGAATTTTGAACTCGACTTTAGCAGCTCAGGTATGTTTGGTTTTTGGTCAGCCATCACCGGTTTTTTATTACTAAATATTGCTGCTTTTGGCTTAGATCAAGATATGACGCAAAGGGTACTGACTTGTAAAACGGCCAAAGAAGGCAGTAAAGCCATGTTGCTATCGGTTGTGATGGTGATACCGGTAATGTGCTTATTTTTAGTGATTGGTTTATTGTTGTTTGTATTTTATCAACGGCCCGATATTATGGGAGAAGACGCTGTTATTGCAATGTCCTCTTTTGATGGAGCTAAAGTTACAGTCTTTATGTCTTATGTCTTAAATCAAATTCCATCTGGGGTACGAGGTTTAGTTACTATTGGCATTATTGCCGCTGCGTTATCAACACTGAACTCAGGCCTTAGCTCTATGTCATCGGTGTTAGTACAAGATTTGTATAAGCCATGGAAACTAGCCAAAGGCTTAACCCTTGTGGATAGTCATTATGTCAAAGCGGGTAAAGTGAGTATGATTATTGTTGCTGTTGCTTTAGCCGCGATGGCAGTGTTGTGTTTTTATTGGCAGCAGTATACAGACACGCCATTGCTCGCTTTTGCATTAAGTGTGATGTTATTTTCATATAGTGGCTTACTTGGTGTTTACTTCACGGCATTATTTACCAAGCGTGGTAGCGAAAACTCGGTTACTGCGGCGTTAATCACGGGCTTTGTGATCACATTATTGTTTCAACCTTATGTGCAAACCTTATATTTACCCCAGACCATGACTTTTGACTTAGCCTTTACATGGAAATTGTGTATTGCCACACTTGTATCAACACTGATTTGCTTGATGGGTACACGAAGAAGTACAGTAAACGAAAATGGTGAAGTTACTCATGATAAGTTTGAGGTGTCTGCTTAATGCTCTCACAGAATAAACATAGTGACGTTACGTATGTGCTTGGTATTGATGGGGGTGGCAGTAAAACTATTGCTTGTTTAATTCACTTAGTGAGTCAAAAACGGTGGCAAGTGGTAGCGGGTCCGTCTTCATTAACCAATGATTTTTCTGGCGCGGTAAAGGTATTAAAATTTTTGATTGATGAAGTGATCAGCCAAGCAAAATGCAAGTCCAATGAAATTTCAGCAGTTTTTGGTTTAGCGGGTGCAAGCCATAGCGAGAATGTTGCTAAGCTGAACAAAATGTTTTGCAATGACTTTGCCGTATTTGATCTTTGTAACGACGCTAAAATATCAGCCTTTGGAGCCAATAATGGTAAAGAAGTTGCCGTGATATCTTTGGGTACCGGCTCTGTTGGTCTGCGTTTACAAAAAAATAGCAAAGGCGAGTTGGTTGATACGATAGTCGGTGGTTGGGGTTTTTTTATTGACGATGAAGGCGGAGGGGCTAAATTAGGCTATCATGCCATGAGAGCGTTAGTCGCAGAATATCAACATGTAGGAAAGATAGAAAGTAAATTAGGTCAGGCTGTAGCCGCCTTTATACACAAAAAAACGTACACCTTAACTCGTCAAAATATTGCAGTTTGGTTGTCTCAAGCAAAACCAATTGATTTTGCAAAACTATCACCTTTAGTCACCAAACATCAAAATGATTGCCCTGTTGCAAAGCAGATTATTGTCAATCATGTTATGAGTGTAGAATCTTTAATTACCGATACCCTAGCAAAGAGTAACTTGCCTGTCATCTTAGTGGGAGGGCTTGCTCATTTTACTGAGAGTATATTATCTGAAAAAAGTAAAGGTTTATTAATTAGTGCTAAGGGTAGCGCACTTGATGGTGCATGTTTACTCGCCAATATTCAACTTAATCAATTCAATCAGACAATCCAATAACAAGGGTTTTTGACCTTTCGATATTTATTTAACAATTAGAACAACTGGCTATTGAAATAAGCACCTTGTTTTTACCCGTTTTTTCTACGGCTAAAGTAGCTCACTTAATTAGTGGAACAGGTATAATGCCATAAAATTCTAGCGAGTACAGTTCAATGGACTCATTTACAGTATTTAACTTATTGTTAATCGTACTTGCATAAAGTGACTTGGTAGACATTATTCGCTGCGATTTAAACGCTTTATACTCTTTAATGCAGTTAACTATATATAACTGTAAAAGTTCAGACCTAGCTTTAATGATACTTTTTTGCGCAGTATTTGCACAATGTTTGTGATTTATTTACACGGTTATTGTGATTGTTTTGTGCAATTTTTGGCGCTAATTGCGGTAGACTGTTGTTAGTAATGCAATATTTTAAACTATTATGTTAAGGAAGATGATAAGTTATTTCTATTAGTTATTCAATTTAGGTATTTATATTCTAAAGGGCTTGGTTAATGGTTATGGTTAAAAATACCTGTTTACGAGATAAGAAAACACTTAAAATATTTTTATAATATATCGGAGTTTTAAACATGAAATTATCTAATAATAAAGGTCAATTCAAGCGAACATTGCTCGCCATTGCCGTAGGGGTTAGCTTATTTTCTGCGATACCTGCCGTTAATGCACTACAAGGTGGCGCTATCAAGGGTAAAGTTATCGGAGTTGCGAGCAGTTCAGCACTTG
>JBAHZW010000161.1:0-14939 GCA_037132835.1 Colwellia sp.
TACAGGAATCGCCAATGCAAGGTATAAGCCGTAGCCTGTTTTAAAATAGTTAAGCACTCTTTACACCGCTAAATAACAAGTTGTAAAAAAACAAAGAGTATGGGTAACAAGTTGAAATAATATAAGTTTAAAGAACTGTAGTAAGGTGAAATTATTTTGATTGTTAAAAATTCGAGTACGGCGCGTTAGTAAGTTTATATTGTGGTTGTATTAATAAAAAAACCAATAGATACAATAAGATGGAGTATCAGTAAAAGGGAGGCGTCTAATAGAATGAATACTCTATATTGGATGTATTTCAATAAAAAACAAAGAGTTAATTTCGTGATGCTGCTTTTGTAAACTAATGATTACGAATCTTTGTTTTAACACAAAACAAACTCTATTTATTTGTGCATTATTTTTCGTTATGAAGACTATTTTTATTGTCATTAACTACGGTATAAGCCGAGATTTCAACAATAATTAAATTATAGAGTCTCGCTTTACACTCAAAGGTATTATGTCGGTAGAATCAATATCATCCTTTTCTTGATTAGGCTATTCCGATCAATTAAGGCTAAATAAATTTGAACTTATAGTAAAAGTGATACTCTTACTTAACGGTTATGTTATTCCCCTTAATATTTCATGTTTTATGCGCTTATTTATATAAGCGCTTTTTTTTACTCTGAATTTAAGTTATTCAATCAATTATTAATAGGTGCGGGAGGCGGTTATAAGATATAAAAAATGATAAACACTACATTTAGTGGGGGATAAAGATAGCCCTTATTTATTAAGGCAAGTTGAGCTTAGTTAAATGAAATACTCGATCACTAAATTGGAGGAACATTTTAATACTTTAGTTGAGTCTTGGGATGTTATGGATGGGTTTTTGTTGCTGTAAAAAGTTAAGGAAATCGTCAGCGGGCATTGGCTTGGCATAATAGAAACCTTGAACTTCATCACAACCTAACTCAATTAAGCGCTCCTGCTGTTCTATTTTCTCAATACCTTCGGCGATCACCTTAAGTTTCATTTTTTTACTTAGATTTATAATAGTTTCAGCTATAATTGACTGACCTTCTTTATGGATATTGGTAACAAATGCGCGATCAATTTTCAGCCTATCTAATGGTAGGTTTTGTAAATAGCTTAATGAAGAAAAGCCAGTGCCAAAATCATCTAATGCGATACTAATCCCTTGTGCTTTTAACTTAGTTAAGGAATCAATGATGACTTGTGGCTCATCCATTAAAATATTTTCAGTTATTTCTAATTCAAGTTTATTTGGGTTGATTTTATGCTGATTTATGGTGTTCATTATTTTGTCAACGAAATTATCTTGTCGAAATTGTGGAATAGAAACATTGACGGAGATAGAGAGACTAGAGAAGTTTTTTTCTAATTTTTTTAACTGCTTACATGCTTGGTTAATAACCCAATCTCCTATTTCAATAATTAATCCTGAATATTCTGCTAAAGGAATAAAAAGAGTAGGGGAAATAAACTGTCCATCAGTTGTACGCCAGCGTAGTAGTGCTTCTGCACCATTCACTTTACCTGTTGTTAACGATAATTGAGGTTGATACCAAAGTTCAAGGCAGCTATTGGAAAAGTCATTGCGTAGCTGACGTATCATATTGAGTCGCCATAGCATTTGATCTTCTATATCTGAATGATAATATGCAAAATCTTCTGAGCGGTTTTTCTTGGCTATATTTAAGGCAATATTGATTTGATTTAAAACTTGTACACCACGACTTTGTGCATGTTCTTTAGTGCAAAATCCAAAACAAGCATTGATAGGGAGGTACTGTTCACCTGCGGTAAAAGGATAGTGAAATAAAGCCATTAAATATTCAGGCGTTAAGCTGTCAGCAGGTCCTATAACACCAAAAACGTCTGCGCCTACTCGCGCAAATTGACAATCACTACCTATTTTTTTCAGACGCTGGCTAACCGCCGTGAGTAATTTATTACCAACATCTTGCCCTAATGCATCATTGATATCACTGAAATGATTGATATCAATTAAAACGGCAACTTGGTTTTGTTTATCATTTTTTGCAAAGCGGTCAAGTAAACGGACGAAGCCTAAGCGGTTAGGTAAATCAGTTAGCCAATCTTTATACGCCGCATTGTTAAGTTTTTGAAATAAATGTACGTTTTCATAACCGACAGCGATACCAGCTGAAAATACATTCAGTAGCTGAATTTGTATTTCTGAGAGTGGGGTAGAAAGTATTACATGGATAATAGCTCGATGGTCACCTCTGGCTACATATAAGTCTAAACTAGTTTCTTGGAATTGGTGTTTTTGTAACAAGTAACAGGATTTTACTTGTTTACATATTTCTTCATTTTGTAATATATCAAGTTTTTGATTGATTAAACTATCGTCAAAGCCTGTTTGTGCAAAGATGTAAAAATTTAAATTATCAGTATTATCAATGGAATCCTGTCTTATTGCGCAAAAAACAGCGGATATATCATTGCTTAAAATTGTTTTTAATTGTAATAAAACGCCTTGACTATAAGTTGACAGCGAGTGGGTAGAAGATAATTCTGTGGCGCTTGAAACAATCATCTCTAAGCCTAAGCGGCTTTCATTAACTGTTGCTATTTGTTGATAAGAACGAATGGCGGCAAAAACTGTTGTTACCAGTTTACGACGAGTTAACTCGGTTTTAGTTTTATAATCATTAATATCATATTCTTTGATGATACTTTCTTCTGGGGCATAGCCTGGTTGGCCTGTTCTCAATACTATACGTATTTCTTTGCGTTGTAATACTTCTCTAATGTGTTTGACAACGACTAAGCCTGCATCATCGGTTTCCATCACGACATCGAGTAAAACAAGTGCAATATCATTGTTATCTTCAATGAGTTTACAAGCTTCTTTGCCAGAATAAGCATGTAAATATTCAAGACGACGGCCTAATACGACTAAATCTGACAATGCTAATTGAGTGACAGAATGAATCTCAGGATCATCATCAACAATTAAAACTTGCCATGTTTCATCGCTGCCAAGTATTAGTATTTCACTTTCATCGCTATCATCGATAAATAGAAAGTCATCATTAGAATTTTCTGATATTTGCATGCCACCCTCATAGCTAAGGAAGATGAACATCCTTAGCTAAAGTTGAAATTAGCGTTATTATAACAACTATAACCTAAAATGGCTCTTTAACACTATTGAAAAAGAGAATAATAGTTCATTTAAAAAATAATTATTATTTTTCAAAATTAAGCCCCGTTCTTATTGAGCTATAGCTCAATTAAAATTGTCACTTAGTACCTACTTTTAATCCTCGTTAAGTGAGAAAGAAGTTAATCAACTTGGTATATTTATGAGTATTTAGGGTAAGAGGGTAATGATAAATAAATTCATTTTCATCTGGGTAATTTCTCTTAAGGTAATGTTGTGGAATATTACTATTTAATCTCTTAGTAAATGGGTGGTTAGCTAGATATCTGAAAAAATAGGCAATCTATTAATCTACACATATCTTCCCGTTCCCCTTGAAATTATTATTTCAGGAAGTCTAAGCGCCTCGTAGTCAAAGCATACTTTTATTTAAGGGAACGCCCTTATTTCTCTAAGTAAACTTAACTGAGTTTTGTTTTAAAAAACGCTAAAGTACGCTGCCAAGCGAGTTCTGCGCTTTCTTTATCAAAGCGAGCGGTTGAGTCGTTATGAAAGCCATGATTGGCGTTTTTATACATAAACATTTTATACTCAACATGATAGGTTTTTAAATCTTGCTCGTATTCATGCCATGATTTATTGACTCTTGTATCTAGTTCACCCAGTTGGATTAAAAGTGGTGTTTTGATGTTTTTTCGTAACGATTTTGTTGCGGGTGTGCCATAAAAAGGTACGCCAGCTGCTAATAATTCACTGTCTATTGCGGCTAAATAATTAACCATATAGCCACCAAAACAAAAGCCTACCGCACCTAATTTACCATTACTTAATGGGTGGGTTTTAAGGTGCTTAGCTGCGGCGACAAAGTCATTTTGAATTTTAGCTTTGTCTAGCTTCTTTTGCATGGCTCTGCCTAAGTCATCGTTTCCTGGATAGCCGCCAACAGGAAACAAGGCATCCGGTGCAAAAGCGACAAAACCTGCTTTAGCTAACCGTCGTGCAACATCTTTAACATAAGGATTTAAACCACGGTTTTCGTGGATAACTAAAACCGCAGGAAAGTTGACCTTTGCTGACGTAGGTTTGACTAAATAGCCTCGGCCTTTGCCATAACCTTGTGGAGAGTCAAACTCTTCATAACTGGCAGTAATATCTGAGTCGTTAAAGGAAACTTGTTCAGCTAAGGCATAATTTGGTAATAATGCGGATGTTAATATTGTCATTGAATAGCCAACAGCAGCCAAAGCAGCTAGTTTCTTCATAAAGGTGCGTCTGTCTATGCCGCCATGAGCGTATTCGTCATACCAGTCAAAGGCTTCTTGAGGGATCTGGTTAAATTTGTTCTCTCTATTGATGCTCTTCATTACGTATCCTTTTGTTATGGAGTTGACCAGTAATACACTATATTTTCTTTTTAATCCGTTAAAACTTTTTAGCCAATTTTCCGCTAAAAGGTGCCTGAAAACGTTAAATTTATCTCAGGTTCTCGATTGATATAGATTAGTTCTGAACCGTTAAAGGCACCACTTCTATCGTCTTGATAATAATAGCGCGATTGATCAAAATGAGCCACGTTAAAATCTTGAATTTCTAAACGTGTTTTCATATTAAAAAAATAGGTGGTTTCAATAAATAATAGACTTAATAACTTATTGCTATCTTCTGTCCTAATTTGATCAACATAAAAGGTTGTTTTTTCATATGAATGCGTATATTGCATACCCCATGAAAAATTATATTGAGTCACATCTTGACGAAAGTCTATGGTTAATTCGTGAGGGATATGGTCATAAATGGTTCTGTTGTTATTGATGATAGGGTCATAAAAATCTGATCCTGTGTAAAGGTAGTATATTTCAAACAAGCCATTTGGTAAAATAGCGTCAATCGGTAAACTGACATTGGTTTCCACAAACCAAAGGTCGGCATCGCCAGCATTTCCTAAGCCTTCATTACCCGATGGTAAGAATATTTGTTCGTGAATATCTTTCCGAAATTCATATACTGCTTCGATATTAATACTACCTCGTGCGCTAAAACGCCAATCATAGAGTAGAGAAAGTGCAGTGACCTGTTCTGGTTGTAAATTAGTATTACCTTCAGTTGTTAGGTCGTCAGTTATGTCAGAGTTTGCGGCAAAATCGCTAAAGTCTAATTGCTCTACTTCATGCTCTGCTACTAGGGTAAGGCTTGAGCTATTATTCAGGGTATAATTTGCTGATAAACGTGGTTTTATAAAAGTAAATGTTTGGTTTTGGTCGTCGAGGTCACTATAAGATTTAATGTTTGAAATCTCTGCTGTTAACCCCCCTTCAAACGTTAATTTACCGCCGGTACTGTAAACAAAATTGACAAAAAATTCCCCACGTAGCTCCTCAACTACATCAGCCCCTCCAAGTGTTTGTGTTATACCGTTTTCAATGAGAACTAAGTCAGTATCTAGGCGATTATTGGCAATTTCCAGACCAAATTCTGGTTTAAAGTGCATATTGCCGACTTTGCCATACGTGGTACGGATAATATGTTCGGTTGCTAGTGTATCTTTACTATATTGGCTGTACTCATTGTCTGTTGAATTTATCATTGTAGCGTGATAATTGTTTTTATAACGAAGGTTATCTGCAGACGTTAGTGCAATAATATGTAACTTCCAATCTTTTACTACGCTAACCCAATCTAAACCTAACTCTGCATTGAAGGTATAATCTTTTTCATGTAATAATCCAACTTTATCTGGCGTTGTGTTATTGGTGAATGATGTCGTAAAGGTATCGGTTTCGAGGTCTTCTTGCCATTTATCTGTGTGCAAAGTGGTATTAATGGTTAGCTTTCCGTCGCCAAATTCACGAGAGCCTTCGCCATTAAAAGTGATGTATTCTTCAGTATTTTCCATGATCTCGTTTTCACGAGAAATTAATGAATCATGGCTATCAAACTCTGCTCTTTGATTGGATCGATATTCAGGTTCTACGCCAACTTTAGTATCAAATGAAGTGTCCCATTGTCCAAGCTTTATCGCTAAGCTCGCTGCTATTTGGGGTTTAAATACCCCGTTTGGCGTTCTCATTGTATTTACGGACCATGTTCCACTGGTGACTAGATCTTTTTTAACAATATTAGCAACTACCGATTGCCCCGCAGCTTCTCCAGCACTAACGCCACCACGGAGTATTTCAATATGTAATACTTGTGAAGCGGGGATCCTTTGTAATGCATCTTCTAAACCCCCTGATTTTGATATTGGACGTGCACCGTTGACCAATACATTGCCAGCACTACCGCCAAAGCCTCGCTCATCTGCGCCAGCATCGAAGCTGAACCCTGGGAGTTTATTAATCATGTCCATTGAATTTATGGGAGTATATTGGTCAAAAAAGTGGACCGGGTAAATAGAGTTATTTTTAACTATACCATTATCTGAATCACCATTACCTGAATCGATAGTAGTGACAGCTGTATTATCCTCCGTCAATTTTTTAGTGATCTCATCCGCTAATAAAGAGCCACACAAGATGCTTAGATATAAAAACGATACAACTTTAACAAAAACTAATTTCATAAATTTTTACTTACCTTAAAATAGAAAACGGCAGGATTATACGTAAGCGTTCGAGTAAATGCATCTAACAAATCATTCTTCGGTTAAGTAATGACTTAAAAGATATTCTGAAGTAACAAATGATAATTATGCACAACCAATTTTATTAAATTTATTCCAACTCAGCTCAATTATTAGGCGAGCTTGTTCCGCTTTAGTCATGCTAACTTAAATGCATAAACCGATCAGTGGGCATAGAACAAGTTGCCAAAGGACGCTACATGGATGTATCTTCTTATAAAATTCAGAAATTGTTCATCTGCAAATGTTGAAGTTTATGTTCAATAATCCCCAAATTAAGCTTACTGTTTTATCGCTTGAAAAACAGGCACGTTTAGTAAAAAAACGCTGTAAACATTTACATAAGTTTTACACTAGTCAAGATGAAAATATTGTTACTCTATAAAGAGTGTTTAAATTGAAAAAACAGCTTAACAATTTCAATTTCGTAAATCAGCTGTTTTGATAAAATAAAGATACCCTTATGATAAAAAAAGCAAAGCTACTTATTATTGAAGATGAAGCCGCAATATTACGTGGTTTGACCGACCTGTTTATTTTCCATGGTTTTGATGTGGCAAGTGAACAAGATGGGCGTAAAGGTTTGGAAACTGCGTTGTCAGGGAACTTTGATTGCATTCTATTAGATGTCATGCTGCCGTCCATGGATGGTTTTAGTGTTTGTAATGCAATACGCAAGGTTTCACGAGAGCAGCCCATCGTCATGTTAACGGCTAAAAGTTCAGAAGAAGACATCATAAATGGGCTAACGTTAGGAGCAGATGATTATATTGCTAAACCTTTTTCGGTGCAGGAACTGGTCTTGCGTATTAAAACTATTTTAAGGCGCACTGGTTGGGATGATGAGGAGTCATGCCTTAACTTAAATGAAAATATCAGTATCGATAAAAATAACTTATCTGGCACGGTAAATGGTCAACCAACTATCTTTACTCGACGAGAAGTCGATATCCTCACTTATCTGCACCGACATAATCGGCCTGTTCCTCGTACGGAGTTATTGGCTGAAGTTTGGGGTTATGATAAACCGGGCTTAATAGATACCAGAACAGTAGATATTCATATTGCCAAGCTCAGGAAAAAGATTGAAAGCAATAGTAAAGCCCCTAAATTATTATTAACCTTCCGTGGAGAGGGTTATAAACTGATGGTTAAATAATAACATGGCGGTATTAAAGCATAGAATTATCGGTGACAAACAAAGAATAAATCGATTCAGAACCATGCTGAGTGTCTTCTTCATTTGCTTGTTAACCCCATTAACATTGATTATTTATTACGGCTTCCAACAATTTGAGAATGAAATGGATTTTCAATATCAATGGAAGTCAGTTAATGCGTTAAAACAAATAAATAAAAACCTTAATAGCAGAGTAAAAACCGAACGTAAACGGCCCGTAAGTCATTATAACTTTTATCAAATTGTGGCGAATCCTTTAACAGGGATATTAAGCAGAGAACTATCCCCTCTTGCTAACCCAGATAATTACCCTGAAAACATTGGTTTAATTGGTTATTTCCAAATTAATGCCGATAAAACCTTGTCGTCTCCTCTATTGCCTTATCAAACCAGAAAGCAGCTTAAAAAAGCGAACACCAACTTACAATGGCAAGAAATTGAACATCGCATTTCAGTAAAGGAAAGTATTAGAACTATCCTACTGAATAATGACTTTGTTATAGAAAAAGATGTTGATGGTCCAATAGCACGCAAAGATATAGAGCGGCCTGCAAGCATGATTAATATTGAATCTTTTCAAGTTAAGATCAGCAACCATCATGAACTGATTATCTTTAGAAACTTTTGGTTGGATCAGCACCACTATATTCAAGGCTTTGTCGTTGAGCAAAACGCCTACTTACATGAACTATTGAGTGATTATTTTGTTCAAGGTCACTATGAAAATACCGTACAAATTAGATTAAAGGTTATTCATTCGGATAAACGTATTTCTCAGTATTTCAAGTATTCAAATAACAACGGTAACGCACGTGTTGAAATGTTAGATAAAGCGACGCCTGAGCTTGAAAATAAGTATATCTATCATAGTTACCTCATTGCACCTTTTCAACAATTACAATTAAAATTTACCACGGATAATTACCCTTTAGGCTCTGCATCAAAATTTGTGGTTTTCTTGTTAATCATTTTAATTGTCGTCATTATTTTCGGTTGTTTAGGCTTCTATTGGGTTGGTATCAAGCAAATTGAACTTGTTGAGCAAAAAATGAACTTTGTTTCTTCAGTGAGTCATGAACTCAAAACGCCTTTAACCGCTATTATAATGTATGCAGAAATGTTGAAATCTGGCATGGTTAAAGATCCAAAATCTCAATTGGAATACCACGAGTTTATTTACGGTGAAAGTAGTCGACTATCTCGTTTAATAAACAATATTCTCAAGCTATCTAATTTAAATCGACAGCAAGAAACGGTATATGTTGAGTACGTCAGTGTTTTATCATTGCAAGATACTATTCAATCAAAAATTTCTTCATTGATAGCAAAGAATGCTTTCGAGGTAAATTTCTCTGTAGATAGTCATTTAAATAAACACGCTGAAATGTTAGTCGATTTAGATGCTTTTGCACAAATTGTTATTAACCTCGTCGATAATTCGGTGAAATTTTTTAATGCAGCGAATATTGAAGATATTCAACGACGAAAAATTGATATTACTTTTTCCCCCGACATAAAATCGAAGCACAAACTTTTATTTTGTGTGCGTGATTATGGCCCAGGCATATCAAGCGCTGAACAAGACAACATATTTGAATTGTTTTACCGTGAAGGCAATGAAATGACTCGTAGCACGCCGGGCACAGGTATTGGTTTAGCCTTAGTTAATGAGTTGGTTATTGCGCAAGGGGGTAAAATCAAGGTAAATAAAAAAGCGCAAGGAGCTGAGTTCGAAATTTCATTTGACGGTAGGGGTCTTACCTTAAAAAATAGCCGCAATTAATTTTAATAAGCATCGTAAAAAGGCACTAATAGGTTTCGGGAATATTACCACTAGGCTATGTTGTGTTCGGTATTGCTGAAATCTACTTAATGTACTGCAAGTCAACAAAAGTATAGAGTTCATCCTTCAATTCAAGTATTAGATACCGAAATGAGTGCAGAATTAGCTGAATTCACCACTTTTTTCGTTATCACCTCAATGTCCCACAGTCATTTTAAACATTAAATAACTGGCTTTGTACAATGATGACAGTTGAGTCGTTATTCGGGCACTTTTCCCTACCCAATAGCCGATTATTTATAGTAGCAGTAACGTTGATAGCGGTAAAAATATCTTTGTGGTGTAATTTTTTTATCAAAAGTTCAAGCTATTTAAAAGGCTTTAAGGCCACATCTGTTCATCTAACAACAAAAATAAACAAGCAATTTAAACAGTTGTTTTAATTTGTTGCGTTTTGATTTCTTTCAAGGCACACTCTATCGTCTATTATTAATAATAACTTATAAACTAACGACAACAATTATTATTCCGACAACCAGCTGAGGAGGCTAGGCATGATATATCAAGGAAAAAATCTCTGTGCCCAATTACTAGAAAACGGAATTGTTGAGCTCAAATTTGACGCTCAGGATTCCGTTAATAAATTCGACCAAGAAACCTTGCAAGAGTTTATTAACGTTATTAGCGCCATTAACAATTGTCTAGATGCTAAAGGGGTTATGATAACCTCAACAAAATCTTCATTTTTGGTCGGCGCTGATATTAGAGAGTTCTTAACCATATTTGAAAAAACAGAAAGCGAGCTGATCCCATGGATTAAAACAGCAACTGATATATTCGATTCTTTTGAAGATATCAAAGTGCCTACCGTTGCAGCCATCAATGGTGTTGCGCTCGGAGGGGGGTGTGAAATAACCCTTGCTTGTGATTATCGTATTGCAGATACCAATGTCAGCATTGGTTTGCCTGAAGTAAAATTAGGCATTATGCCTGGCTTTGGTGGCACAGTACGTTTACCTCGACTTATCGGTGCAGATAATGCTGTTGAATGGATGAGCACAGGTAAGGCTTATAATGCAGAACAAGCACAAGCAGTAGGGTTATTAGATGCCGTGGTAGCGCCTGATGATTTACGTGACGGTGCTATTAAAATACTTAAACAAGCCATTGCTGGCAAGCTTGATTGGCGGGCAAAACGTCAACAAAAAATTGCACCGTTAACACTGAGTAAAATTGAATCAGTTATGTGCTTCAACTCATGTAAGGGCATGATAGCAGCGAAAGCAGGTAAACATTATCCAGCACCTATGGTGATGGTTAAATCAGTTGAAGCAGCGGCTACCCTTGATAGAGCTGGCGCAATGGCTGTTGAAAACTCAGGTTTTGCTAAACTGGCCAAAACAGAGGCAGCCACAGCACAAATTGGTTTGTTTATGGCAGACCAAGTCATTAAAGGGAAAGCAAAAAAAGCCACTAAACAAGCCTCAAAAATAATTAATAAAGCAGCGGTTTTAGGTGCGGGCATTATGGGGGGGGGTATTGCCTATCAATCCGCCTATAAAGGCACACCTATTGTCATGAAAGACATAAACGAGCAAGCATTAGATCTCGGCTTAACGACCGCGGCAGAAATACTCACTAAACAAGTTGAACGTGGTCGTTTAAATGTGAAAAAAATGGCCAGTGTATTGAATAACATCAGCCCAAGTTTAAGTTATGAAAGTATAAAAGATGTCGACATTGTTATTGAAGCAGTTGTTGAAAATCCCAAGATAAAGGGTTTGGTATTGGCTGAGGTGGAGTCATTTGTTAGTGAAGATACTATTGTGACTTCAAATACTTCAACAATCTCCATTGACCTATTAGCACAGAGTATTAAACGTCCAGAGAACTTCTGTGGCATGCATTTTTTCAACCCTGTGCATAGAATGCCACTGGTTGAGATTATTCGCGGTAAAAAGTCTTCCGATCAAACCATAGCCAGTGTGGTTGCTTATGCGGCTAAAATGGGCAAATCGCCTATTGTGGTTAACGACTGTCCTGGTTTTTATGTCAACCGCGTTTTGTTTCCATACTTCGCAGGTTTTAGTCAGTTACTGCTGGAAGGCGCTGATTTCTCTGCCATTGACAAAGTTATGGAAAAACAATTTGGTTGGCCAATGGGCCCCGCATATTTACTTGATGTCGTAGGCATTGATACTGCCGATCATTGTACTGGGGTAATGTCTGCTGGTTTTCCAACCCGCATGAAAAAACTCGCCAATGATCCCGTGAGTCTTTTATATAGCAATGAACGTTTTGGTCAAAAAAATGCTAAAGGCTTCTATGATCACGGTAAAGACAAACGTGGTCGCCCATCGAAAGTACCTTCACCTATCGCATATCAATTATTTGCCGAACACAGTGCTGATAAAAAAGACTTTAGCAGTGAAGAAGTTATTGCCCGTTTAATGATTCCTATGGTTAACGAAGTAGTACGCTGTTTAGAAGAAGGTGTTGTTGATACAGCCGCTGAAGCCGATATGGGCCTAATCTACGGTATTGGTTTCCCTCCCTTTAGAGGTGGTGCTATTCGTTATTTAGAAACATTAGGTTTAGCTAACTTTATTAGTATGGCTGATAAATACAGTCATTTAGGGGAAATCTATCAAGTGACCGATGGTTTACGATCCATGGCGAAATCAGAAAACTCTTACTTTACCACTGACGTTAAAACAGCGCCGTTACTCAATAAAATATAGGGGAAATATGATGAAAGAAGTTGTAATTATAGACTGTATACGTACTCCTATGGGGCGCTCTAAAGCAGGTGTGTTTCGCAATGTTCGTGCAGAAACGTTATCTGCGCATTTAATGGAACAAATTTTAAAACGCAATCCTGCACTTGATCCAAATGATATTGAAGATGTCATTTGGGGTTGTGTTAAACAAACCAAAGAACAAGGTTTTAACATTGCCCGTAATGCCTCTTTACTTGCCGGTTTGCCAAAATCAATCGGTGGTGTCACCGTAAACCGTTTGTGTGGCTCATCAATGCAAGCGATGCATGATGCTACCACGAGTATTATGGCTGGCCAAGGCGATGTATTCCTTGTGGGCGGTGTCGAGCATATGGGTCATGTACCTATGATGTATGATGTAGATTTTGCTCCAGGGCTGAGTAAGCACATTGCACGTGCTTCAGGCAGTATGGGCTTAACCGCTGAACTGCTTGGTAAGCAACATGGTATTACTCGTGAAATGCAAGATGCCTTTGCGGTACGTTCACATCAATTAGCGCATAAAGCGATGCTTGATGGCCGCTGGGATAATGAAATTGTTGCCACCGAAGGGCATGATGTAAATGGTATCTTAACCTTAGTTGAACATGATGAAGTGATTCGTCCTGATACAACGGTAGCAAGCCTATCAGCACTTCGTCCAGTATTTGATCCCGTAAATGGTACCGTTACCGCGGGTACCTCATCAGCATTATCTGATGGTGCATCGGCTATGTTAATTATGTCTGCCGATAAAGCGAAAGAGTTAGGTTTAACGCCACGCGTTAAAATTCGTGGTATGGCTGTTGCGGGTTGTGATCCAGCAACGATGGGTTATGGTCCTGTTCCTGCAACCAATAAAGCACTTAAACGTGCAGGTTTGACCATTGATGATATTGAACTTGCTGAGTTTAACGAAGCCTTTGGTGCCCAAGCATTATCTTGTATCTCCGCTTTAGGTTTAACCGATAAAGCAGATGATATGATTAATTTAAATGGTGGCGCTATTGCCCTTGGTCACCCGTTGGGCTGCTCTGGTACCCGTATTTCAGGGACCTTGATTAACTTAATGGAAGGTAAAGACGTGAATATTGGCTTAGCAACCATGTGCATAGGGCTAGGACAAGGTATCGCGACTATTTTTGAAAGAGTCTAACGGTATCAATAGTAAACATAAAAAACCCAGCATTTGCTGGGTTTTTTATTGCTTAAATTCGTTTATTGAAATCAAGTATACTTAAGCAATATTTCCTGTAATGGCGGTACTATTTGCTTTTTACGACTAAGCACTCCCTCTAACCATGCTTTACCATCTTTTAACTCCACACCAAAAGCTTGTTCTGCTAAAGTATCACTATCACTGGCGACTAATAATTCTGAGCCTTCTTTCATAATATCAGTCAGTAACAAAAAGACACTGTGACGCTCACCTTCAGCTTTTAACGCTGCGATATCAGCATAAAGATCGTCTTTGATATCATCAAAAACAGCTAGATCGATAACTTCAAGTTGGCCAATACCCACTTTATGACCATTCATACTAAAGTCTTTAAAATCACGCTTCACTAGCTCTCTGATCGGTGTGCCTTGTACCGCAGACTTCACTTTAAACATATCCATGCCAAGCTCTTTGAAATCTTCAATCCCCGCAATTTCTGCTAGCGCTTCGACACACTTAATATCTGCAGTAGTACAGGTTGGTGATTTAAAAATAATTGTATCACTCAAAATTGCACACATCATAATTCCAGCGATATTTTTAGGGATCTCGACATCGTAGAAGTCAAACATCATTTTAATTATGGTATTAGTACAACCCACTGGGCGAACCCAAATTTCAAGGGGTGTTGATGTGGTTAAATCACCCAATTTATGATGATCAATAATACCTAGAATAGTCGCTTGGTCGATATCATCAGGAGCTAGTTCAATATCACTGTGATCGACAATATAGACTCCCTCATCGGCGTAACTTGTTTTAAACTCGGGTGCCTCAAAACCAAACTTATCTAAGATAAATAAAGTTTCTGGGGTAAGTTCACCTAAACGTGCCGGAACTGTTTCCTCACCTAAGGTGGTTTTCAAATATGATAATGCGATAGCCGAACAGATTGAATCTGAATCCGGTATCTTGTGGCCGACAGCATAATTTGGCATAAAAGTGATCTCCTTTAAATTCACGCCATTCTAGCAAAGTAAAATTCAATTGTGTATGCCCATCAGCAAGTGGCTACTGATATATTATATTCACGGGTAATATGATATTTAACGGCTTGGTTTACTCTTAAAAAATAATTGGTATTGTTGATTTTACAATAGGGGTTGTTGATCTTTCGCGGTTAAATTTTGTTCGAGCTAAAAGCGTTTTATTCGCGGCGAGTCGCGTGTAGCCTAGTCATTCTACGCAAACACGACTCAACAATGAAAAAAACGCTTTTAGCCGAATCTTTCGGACA
>JBAHZW010000134.1:0-27104 GCA_037132835.1 Colwellia sp.
GTTTTGAAAGTGGTCAGAAATATCATGAGCAATTAATTCAATACGACCTTCAGTTTGATAAATCTGGCCTTTTTGTGAGAACTTTTTCTTTAAATCTGTTCTTTGTTTTTCGGTTAACTTTTCAGTAATACGTGCAAACCATGCATCTATTGCATCATCATTTACATTTAATTCAGCAATGCGTTCTTCATATAAAAGCGGAGTAACTGTTTTGTCTGCTACCGCTTGTTGCATCGTGTAGGAGTGAATAATAGAGCCGAATTTGTTTTCAGTTTTATCATCTTTTAGCAGTGGCGTACCTGTAAATGCAATAAACGCAGCTTTAGGTAATGTTTGCAGCATACGGATGTTGTTTTCACCGTTTTGACTACGATGGCCTTCATCAACTAATACCAAAATATTTGGACTGTCGTTAAAGCATTCTGCGTATTTAGTTGCAGAGCCAAACTTATTGATGATTGAAAAAATGACACGCTCGTTACCTTTACCTATTTGTTCAGCTAAACGCCTGCCGGATGTTGCCATAGCCTCTTTTTGATCACGAGCAGTTAAAACGCCACCTGAAGCAAATGTGCGGCTTAATTGATCTTCTAGGTCAACTCGGTCAGTTACAATAACAACTCGGCACTGAGCAAGCTCTTGCAGCCAAATAAGGGCCTTAGAAAGGAACACCATAGTAAAAGATTTACCACTACCTGTTGTATGCCAAATTACGCCACCGTTTCTGGCTCCAGGCCGCGTACCTGTTTCGTCATAAGTGGTAATGCGCTCAACTAGTGCTTTAATACCAAATACTTGTTGGTATCGGGCAACTATCTTGCCTGCTTTTTTATCAAAAAGTGTATATAAACGAGTCATTTCTAATAAACGGTCAGGGCGAAGTAAACTGACAATCAATCGGTCTTGATCTGTTACCGTAAGATCGCCACCCGCGAGTAATGATAAATACTCAGCTTTTGCCGCTACGGGACGATGACCAAAAATAGCGTCTAATTCCTCGCTAGTTAACCTCTTGTTTTTCAGTCGGGTAAACTCAGCTTCAATAATTTCTTCTTCGTTCCATGTTGCCCAGAATTTTTCAGGTGTGCCGCAAGTAGCATACAAACCTTCATGCCCGTTAACAGCAAGCAGTAGTTGGCTATAGGCGAATAAATGAGGTACTTCTGCTTGGCCTTGATTACGTATTTGCTGTGACACGGCCTCTGTTAGCGTCGATTTACCTTCAGTAGAAGAATCTGGACGCTTGGCCTCAATAACGACCCAAGGTAAGCCATTAACAAAACAAACAATATCGGGGATACGGTTGCCCGTGCCTTCGCTATTCTGCACAACCATTTCTTCAGTACAGTGGAAATGATTATTACTAATGTCTTGCCAGTCTATTAGCGCTATCGTTGGCGATGTTTTTTTACCGTCAACAAATTCAGTAACACCGACACCATACATTAGAGCATTGTAAATTTTCTCATTCGCACCTTTTAACCCTTCGTTCATAGCAGGGTTTAATTCGTGCAATATCTTGTCAATACCAGCACTACTTAACGGGTGGTTTTTACCTGCGAACGAAAATGTTTGTTTACCTAAGAACTCTCGTATTATTGGTAATAACATCACTTGAGCAGTGGTTTTTTTGTCTTGCAATAGAGCGGCAGAATTCCCACGATATTTTTCGCATTGGCTAGGAGGAATAAATTGATAGCCTAATGCCGAAAGTAAGGTTAAAGCCGGAAGCTTTGAGCTGAATTCTTCTTTAAAGTTTGCTACTTTATTTACCATCTTATTCTCCCTGTAAAAGTTGGTAAGTTTTCTTAAAGATGAATTTTTTTATTCCTTTATATATAGTTTTCAAGTTAACACCGAAAAAGCTCCCTAAAATATTTAACGTGAAAACAATTAATACACTTGTTAAAGGGACGCTGTGTTTCTGGTATTCTGATTGTATATATGTAGGAAATATTTCACCTGGTAAAGCTAACAGAGCAATCCAAAATACTACGAAAGCCAAAAATACCGATATAATAACTGCTGGTATTGAAGATAATACATTTGCAATATTAGTATGCCTTTTTTGGGTTGAGCTTAATTTACTTTCTTTATCATTTAAAGAATTTTGAAGTAGTGATATTTCACCGTCTTTTGTTGTTTTAAGCTCTTTTATTTCGCTCTCTTTCTCTGCTAAGTGTTTTTTCTTTATCGTATTTACAATTTCAAAAACATCTTCATCAGAAAAGTCTTCACCAACATCAACAGAAACGTCGTGAACCATATTAAGTAAATCAGAGTCCCAACGGACTTGAATAAGATCCTCTTCAGTAATTTTTCCTTTTTTCTCTAGATGCTCAAGCTTTTTAACGAAAACATCCCAAAATTTATCATCGGTATAGAGAAGACCATAAGCTGATGAAATTATTTGATCCATAGGCAAACTGCCGAATAGATCTGGGCTTTTAAGCCAGAACATAGCTGTCATCCATTGCTCAGAAACGATCAAGGGAATTACTTTTTTAGGTATTTCGGCCTTAAAAAACTTATTTGCAACATTTACCAATCCCGTATTCGGAGTTACAAAAACTGTAAACTTTTGATTTAAATCATTTATTAAGTTTCCTTCACGCATGTTGTATATACGAGAAATACAAATAGTGTCATGTTCAAGGTTCTTAGATTCTCTAAAATTAGGGGATATTGCTTTTTCTAATGCCACCTCGTCACATTGAAATTCTTGTTTTACCTTAAAGCCGTATTTAACGAAAACGCCAAGCTTCTCTATTGATGACTTAAGTAACTTAATCTCGGTATCGAGTCTTTCAGCATCATATTTTAAATATCTTAATAACTCTAAGGTCTTCGTATTAAAACGCTTGTAGTTCTTTCGCTTGAGATCGTCACGCCAAGCACAAAGTAAACGCTCTGTTTCATCAATCGTCTTATCAAATACATAAATGTTAATTCCGACATTGGCTAGAAGTGAAACGAACTCTTGTAGAGATTTTTGTTTTTGTGTGCCATTAAAACCTAACAAACCAACAATTATCGGCGTATCTATATATACGGTAATAGATTTGTAGTTTTTCTTCTGACCTACTTTATCAGCAAAACATAAATAGTTAGCGAGAAGCATACCTTTAACAAAACGAGAAAAATGCTCTAGGGACGACGTTTTATTTCTATGTATGTGGCTGATAAATGATGCTGTAACATGATCCGTATTTTTAATTTTTTCTCGTAATTCATTTTTTTCGTATCGCTTATTATCAGCGACACTGGATATATTTTTATCTATAAATTGAATAATTAATGAATCGCATTCGTCGGCTTCTAACTTTTTATCAAATTTAGTTTGAGCAAAGTCAATAAAATCTTTCCGAAGCAGTTCAAGCGATGCTGTTATATCATCTTTTTTATCATCATAACCATTCTTCCATTTATCAACTTCCTCAATATTAGGAATTAACACATGGTTTTCACGATGGAGCAGCCCTCGCTTACGCGCCCTAGTAAGAAAAACTTGTATTGCCGAAATTGGTGGTTTAAATCCAAATGACCTTCCTAATTCGTTTTGTAGCAATTCAGGTGTAACTTCAAGCTTACCTAACTCAGAAATAGTCACCGCAATAAAAGGTAAAAACAAGTCGATTTCATCTGAAAATTTATTTGCTTTTAATGATTCAAGTAAAGCTAATTGTACTAGGGGACTGTTCATTTCCATTAATTATCACTCCTGGGATTCTATTTTCACTCTGCGCTTACCTGTTAATAACTGTTGCATTAACGCTTTTTTCTCTTGTTTTAAGTCAGCAAGTTGCCGTTCTAGTAGTTCGATTTCTTTGTCTGCATTAGCTAATACTGCTGCAATTTTTTGTTGTTCAACTAAAGGAGGTAGTGTGAAGTGAGCTTTATTAATACCACCTACAGATAAACCGAACCTTGTTGCGCCAGTTGCTAATGTAAAGAAGTAATAGCGAGTTTTATGCATGGAAAATAGGTAGTTAATAAAAGCACCTTCTACTAACTCATTATTAGGTCGAATGATCGCTAAGTGGTAGCCACATACAACACCATCTAAGTCTTCACTTACCAAAGCAGGTATAGCGATATCCCCAGGTGTTTCTGAATCTTTTGTGATGATGACATCATCAACTTTTAATGTGAATTTGTCTATTTCACTTTGTTTTGCCGTCGCTTTCATAAAAGATAGGGACTTAGTTATTCTAATGTTGTAATAGACATCGGTGTAGTTACAAAGCTCAACGGGGATTTCTCCTTCGACAGTTTTCTTGTCTACGGGGCTAACAATAATTTGAGCTACATCATGCAATTTCTTGTCTTCCCACTCACCCTCAAACGGTTTACCTGAATCATCATGTAAGCGTTCATTGCCTGTGAGCAGTTGCTGCATTAAAGATGTTTTCTGCTGTTTACTATTGTCGATTAGGCGCTCGGTGGTGCTAATCGCTTTATCCCATGTTGATAGAATTTTGGCGATTTTACGTTGTTCAGGGAGTGAGGCTAAAGGAAACTCTATTGAATAAAAGTCCTTATGGTTTAAGTCTGGGATCGTACTAGCGCCAGCTTTAGTTAAAATTAAGTGCTGAACTCTTGTTGTTCGGAGGTAATTAACCAAAAACTTTTTATCAATTTGATTTCTATCGAAATCCATCAGGAAAAAATTGTTATGGAATACACCTTCAACATCTGTAACCACAATTCCTGTATTACCAGTTCGAGTCATCAGTACATCTTCTTTTCCACATATAACGCGTTTAGAAGGGGCTTCTACATACTCACGAGCCTGGTCAGTTTTTTTAATTGATTGAATAGTAATATATTCTTGAGATGTTTTTGTTGGCTTTTTTAGGCGCTCTGATATTGATATCTGCAAGCCTTGTCGAACCTTCATAACATCTGAAAGTATTACTCTTTTCCAATCATTAGGCACTTCACCTAAATGTGATGGCAAGTTTTGATTAAGAGTCATAACCCAATTCCTTTAAGTAGCTTTCCATTTCCACTTCCAGTGTCTTTAGTTCACTTTGCAATTGAACACGCTCAGTACGCACTGCCACTAGGTCAATTTCTGCTTCTTCTTTAAAGGTATCAACATAGCGAGGGATATTAAGGTTAAAGTCGTTTTCTTTAATTTCATCAAACGTGGCTAAGTATGAATACTTATCTGTTGTTTCACGCGCTTTGTAGGTGTCGATAATTTTTTGGATGTTATCGGTTGTTAACTGGTTTTGATTCTTGCCTAGTTTAAATTCACGGCTAGCATCAATGAATAGCACTTTGTCGTCAGTCTTATGCTTTTTAAACAGTAATATTGCGGCAGGAATACTTGTGCCGAAGAACATCTTTTCAGGTAAGCCAATCACAGTATCAAGCAAGTTCTCTTCAATTAGTTGTTGGCGAATTTTACCCTCGCTTGATGCGCGAAATAACACACCATGCGCTACAACAACGCCCATGCGACCAGATTCTGGTTTTAAGGTTTCAATCATATGGCTAATAAAAGCATAATCACCTTTGGTTTTTGGTGGCACACCACGACGGAATCGACCAAATTCATCATCAGCAGCACCTTCATGTCCCCACTTATCTAAAGAAAAAGGAGGGTTCGCGGTAACAATGTCAAAGTGCAATAAACCTTTACCGTCTTTCTCTAAAAGTAACGGGTGGCGTATAGTATCGCCCCATTCAATACGGTGGTTGTCTTCACCATGCAGAAACATATTCATTTTGGCAAGTGCCCAAGTAGAGCCAATCGCTTCTTGTCCAAATAATGCGTATTTTTTCGAACCATTAAAATTAGTGCGCACCATACGGCCACACTTCATTAGAAGAGATCCTGAGCCACAAGCAGGATCACATATTTGATCACCTTCTTGTGGATCTAAAATAGTGGCGAGAAGATCAGATACTTCCGGTGGCGTATAAAACTCACCTGCCGATTTACCGCTGCCTGCGGCAAAGTGCTTAATAAGATATTCGTAAGCATTACCAATAATATCGAGTGAACCAACACGGCTGGGACGTAGGTTTAAGATATCTTTACCAAAATCTTCTAATATGTGGCGAAGAATGTCGTTCTTTTGCTTTTCACGGCCAAGTTTGTCGGTATTAAAACTGATGTCTTGGAAAACATTTTTTAACTTAGTGCCGTTGGCTTCTTCAATAGCATGTAAGGCTTGGTCAATTCGTTGGCCGTTACCTGCTTCATGGCGTTTTTCATAACAATCCCAAAAGCTTGCGCCTTTTGGCAATACAAAACGTTGTTTTGCCATCATCGCTTTAATAAGGTCAGGGTTGTCACCATGCTGAGCTACTAATTTGTCGTAATCATCTTGGTATACATCTGAAATGTATTTTAAGAACAGCATAGTTAAAATGAAGTCTTTATAGATAGAAGGGTCTACTGTGCCTCGAAAGGTATCGCAGGCAGCCCATACTGCTTTATTAATTTCATCTTGGTTAATTTTATTGGTTGTCATCTATTTATGTCCTTAAACTGAAATTATGTTCTTAGCACTACAGCTTTTAGCTCAGTAGCTCTTTAGCAATAGCCTGCATCTGCTGTGCTCTGTTATTGATTAAAGCATTTAGCAAATGCTTCTCTTGTTTCACTTTGTTATCAAAGCCAATTATTGCGACTTGTTTTTCAATACAGGGGACAACTAATGGTGTTGCTTCTAATACTGCTCTACGTATACTCATTTGCGCACTACCTTCTGCTGAATTTGCAAAATATCGTTGTGCGGTTTTCTGGTTTAACTGCCATGCCAAAAACTCGGGTAAAATCTTGCTATCCGTTACCTGTATTAGAAAATAGTGAGGCGCACAGACTGTCGGCTCAGTAACTTTACCTATATAGGCAGCAGCATTGCGTATACCACGGGCAGCAAAAAGAATATCTCCTTTCTGTAACCAATCAGGAGTCTTTCGGCCTTCTAAATTTGAGCGAATGACTTGATTCCAATGAATACTTCCATCGTTATCAATATCCCTGATCTGCACTACTTGAGCGTTACCTTCCTTGTTTTCAGGTATCTTTCCACGGAAAGGATGACCTGCTTTCACAATCGCAATTTCACTTAATGTTTTATTCATTATTTAATTGCACCATATTAATGATGCAGAAATAATAGCAAGAGGGTATTATTTAGTCAATGGTTTATTTGCATCTTTTAAATGATGCACAAACAATTAGGTGGGATAAATATATTTTATAGTTGGTTTGAGCTTAAAGTTTTTTCTATCGCTGTAATTTTACCTAAAAATCGATAGGTCTTATTTTTAGATAACTCTAATTGGGGTTTTAGTGTTTTTAAAAGATATGGATACTGGTTACAGAGACGTTGATATTCTTCTGACTCTGCAATACTTGAAATTAACCGCTCCCGATACTTAAACAGTTTATTCATTAATACCGGTTTTAAATCAACTTCATTTGCTGGCAATAATTTCTTTGAATAACCATCGGTTGAAAATTTATTATTAAATGATTCAGTTTGATGGTATTTAATTCTACTTGTATTGTGAGGTCCTGTTTTAGTTAAATATCCACACCCAACCAATTTATATACTTGCCTATAAATAAATTTTCTTGCTTCATCTTCAGCTTTGTAATCATTACATTCAACGATATAGGCATCTTTAAGTTCACTAATTGTGAAGTTATTTATCTTTTTAAGTACTAACAGTACATAAATATTTTTATTTAAATTTTTCATCGTAATGCCCAACAGATAGATAGTTTTATATATGCCAACAGAAAGCTTAGTATTCCTAAGTATACAATATTGTAATAAACTTAGAAAATCTAAGTATTAAAGGCCTATATAAAGATGATTTTTTGGAAAACTCAATTAACCCAATCCCTAATAGGATCAAAAAAGCTAGGGTTCATAATAAAATTTCTCAAAAAGAGCTGGGGATTAGAATCGGTTTGGATGAAAATTCAGCGAGTAGCCGAATGAACCACTATGAGAAGGGACGACATACTCCTGATGTGGCAACATTAAAAAGAATGGCTAATGAATTAGGTGTCCCTTTGGCTTATTTTTTCTGTGAGTCAGACCTTTCAGCAGAGTTAAGTTGTTTAATAAATGAATTAAGTGAAGAAGAGAAAACTAAATTGTTAAGTGAATTGAAAAAGATGAAGTAGCTAATTAGCTTTACTAGTTTATTACTACCTGCGTCACGACTTGCCGTGCTATTAAGCTGTATGCATAAAATCAACATGGACTAAGAGTTGACTATCCTCAATTCGTTATTTATTTTTATCAGTTATAAAATAATATAAAGGAACTATAGTGAGTTATTTTTCAAAAAATAATACAGGCGGATCATTCGCATCTAAGGGCTTTAGTTACCAGGATGCCTGTGCATTACTTATTGCAGTTAAACACTTGGGAACGCCAGGTTTTAAAAGCATAGGAATAGAAACCAACGATGACTTTTGTATTCTGACTGGGAGCTTTAAAACGCTTTATCAGGTGAAAGATAAAGTAATTTCATTTTCTGAGATATCTAAAAATTTATCAGCTAATAGCGTTTTAATCGGATCTAGTTTAAATAAAAATGTAGAAACTTTTTGTGAGTACCTTTCTCAATTTAGAAATCATCAAAACTCTGACGAAAGTAAAGAGGCGAAGTTGCTTGTGGAAGGTAACTTTGATGATATTTTGGAAAAGAGAGGTTTACCAAAAATTAAAGATTTTGAGCCTAGTTGGTCTTTAGAACACATCCCTCGTGCCAACCTATTAGAAAGCATTGCTGTTCGCATTCAATCTTGGTCGGGGAAGCAAGGTATGCTTGTATCAATTGATGATTGTTTGGAAAAATTATTTACTAAATTTAGCAAAGCAAGAGACACTAGGGGTTATATAAAAAATACTGATTTAGAGAAGATAATTAATTCCTTTTCTGCAACTTTTCAAATTACATCCTCTAACCACTATAGTCTTCCAGTCCCAGAGTGCCATGAAGTAATTAATTCTATTGGTTTAAGTGCAAATAATATTTTAGACGAGTTCGCAAAAAAAATAGTAGAAGCTGATGACTTGCTTAAAAAGAAAGATTATGAAGAGTCTTATAAAATTTATTCTCACTTAGTGACCTTTGTGCAGTCCGAAGAAATATATGTTTGTTGTGCCTCCGTGTGTCAAATGCTTAATAAAAAAAGTGAAGCTATCGAATACAGTCAAAGCGCACTAAAATTAAACCCTAAATCAATTGGACCTCGGATTATCTTAGGAACTATATACTCTGATGATGGTGAAAATATACTAGCATTAGATTATTTGGAATCTGCTTATCTGGATGACGATGAGAATCCATTTCTTTTGTATAACCTTGGAGTTTTGTATATACGACTGAAGAAAACTGATAAGGCTATACAATACTTAGAGAAGTCTATTCATTTTGACCAAGGACAATGTGAGGCATATATTAACTTGAGTATATGTCAATTTGATAGCGGAATTTTTTGGAAATCTCTGACAAACATTGATCGAGCACTTGCTCTTGAGCCCGGTCAATTAAATGCCTTATCCCATAAAGGAGAAATTCTACGTTTCTTTGGAGATACGCTCGATGCTATAGAGCTTTTTAATAGGTGTTTAGCTAAAGATCCTAATAATTTTATTGCTTTGAAGGGCTTGGCTCTGTGTAATATTTATGACGGTAACATGAACGGAGTTGCACAATTAATTAAATTACACGAAAAAGAGTTAAATGATTCAGTATTAGAAAAAGGGCTAGTTTTTATTGATATTGGTTGGCTAAAAACTAATTGGATTAAAGTTTTACCATATGACTCTAGATACTTTAAAGTTGTATACAATGACATAAAAATACTAGTTCCAAAACCACGTCTTGATATGATTGGAATTGGTGTCATTAAGGAAAAAGATACCTTTACACCAATTATAATTAAAGAATTTGAGCTTGATGATGATTTTTATGAGGTATGTAAAAAGTTAACAAATGAAAAATATTACTATAGTGCAGGATCGATTAGTGATAAATGTAGCTATTGTGATATTCAACTGAACTTTAATGGATATTCTATATTAGGTCATGCTCCTAAAAGTGAGACTCACGGTTTTGAACGTTTTAAAGAATGTTATAAAGATAATTTTTACCTCCTGTTAAAAAGTCACTCTAGCGGGAAAGTTAAAAAAATAATATTGAGTGAAATAGAAATAATAGAGAACGAATTATGACCAGCTAATTTGTTCCGCTTAACGCCCAGTGGTACAAGGAGGTTCCGTGATTGATAAGATACACGTAAGGCTCGAAATGCCATATATCAAGTCAATTAAGAATGGACACATAAGTAAATTATAAAAAATATATGGATTAGATATGCTTTGGAAAAGAGGATGGATTCTTGATTCGCTGAATTACAGAGTTGAAAAAGAGCTACAAGATACCTTATACAAAAACGAAACATTTTTGAGATTTCGATGGTCATGGCTGGAAAGATTAATTATCTGGGGCTCTAAAAATGTTTTCTTAGCTAGTTTTATATTACTGGCTAATGCACTTATAGTCTCTTTTTTAATATCAAGTAACTATGATTATATCCGACATATTTTGCCCTCTACATCATCTGGTATGAAGCCTTTAATTGAGATTCAGTCAACATTATTTGGTGCCCAAATAACAATACTTGGCCTTATTTTTCCACTAGTGATAGCCTTTATTGGTGTTTTACTCCAGGGCAAGTCCTCTAATAAGTCCATGTGGGTAGTTTACAGGCATAATTCAGGATTTATGCTGGTTGGCTTTAGCGCATTAACACTTGCATCTTTTTTTGTTCTATTGAAGTTATTCCAATCATGGTTAACTTATCACTTTATTGTTGCATCCGCTATTTCGATAACGATATGGTTTTCTATTAACTTATTTTTATCTGGGTGGTTCCTATGGAAAACAGTTCAGTTTTTATCGCTGGATGAGCGAATGGAAATGGTTGTGAAATATGCAATCAATGAGGTTATCATTTTCGATATCAGGCGAAGGCTGCTTTCTCATCTCTGTTTAGGGGCTACTAAAACAGGTTTGTTGCCAGAGGGGAAAAACGATATTTATGAAATAACCACTTACTCTGCTAAAGAGTTACCGCAACAATTAGTCATTAATCATTCTAAGCCGATGTCAGTTAGTAATGTTTGGTATCGGTTTTTTAGGATTGGTGTGTGGGTATGGACTATTCAAGTCCGTTTTTCTAAACACGCTAATATAACACCCACACTTTCTATATCCTTTAATCCGGAAGACGTAAAGCGTAAAGCAATAACAATCGCAAAAACTAATATCGGTAGCATTAACTTCATTTCTGCATTCTTTATGCGAATGTCCATGAGATATTCATCAGGTAAAAATACAAATACATTAGATCTAGAGCAGATGGTTGGAGCCATGTATGGACAAGTAGAAGATGCCTTGAAGGAAAATAATCCTAGGTTATTTGATTCAGCTAAGAAAGAACTTGAGCATTTCCAAAAAGAAATAGAGTCATCAATGCAATTCATTAATGACAATGGTGAACCTGATAACTGGATTCTATTGCCTGAAGGGAGATGGTTTGGAAAAAGTTTTTTGGATGTGTTCATGTCAGAATCGTCAAATATTGCTAAATCAGTTACTCGACGAATTCACGATGATATGAGTTTTTTTGAAAGCTGGTGTTATTTATATCTGAAAATTTTCAGTGCTGACTCAATAGATAAGCCTCAAAAAATAGGGGAATCATATATCGATGGACACTATTTTATTTGGGGCTCTTTAATGTCATGGATGGGAGGAAGTTATTCAGAAAAGCCTTTAGACCAAACATTAGATAGAGTCCTAAAACACTATATTGGGAGTTGGGAGCAATGGCCTAATATAATTGATAATGAGTTCATTGATGTCAAAAAAGTTAGTTTTGATATTGCATTGTCTCATCTTAACAATACAAGTTGTATGATCATTTACGCAACAAAATATGAAAATTTTTACGCCGCTAAATGGGCCACAGACATGCTTATTTATTGGTATGAATTATTTTCGGGTCATAGAAATAATTATCACCATTATGGATGGCACCATGAATTACTCACTCCAAATCTATTAAAGTGTGAGCAAGGCGATAATATTCTAACAGCTGCATTTAAAAACGGAGAGCCTGAACTAGAGGAAGCTACTTCGATAGCTCTTAGAAACTATTGGCTTGACTTAAGATGCTTAACAGCGGCGTATTTAATGTGCTCTCCACAATATAAAGACATTAAAAAATATAAAGAATATGTAAATGCTCTTTTAAATAGCGTTCGCCTCGAATCATCGGGTAGTATTGAACTCACTCATGCTCCAATAAAAGATGTAAATAATTTACTTGGTATTTTTCTTCGACAAAAAGGATGTTGGGAACATCAACAATCATACACTGCGTCACTTGAACACCACCTCAGAAGACTCTCTCGCATAGAAGAACCTGACTGGGTTTCAGGACGCATATATTCGTCTCGTGGTAGAACCAGTGAGTTATATTTGCCAAATTTCTTTAAAGTAGTAGGGATCGGTTATTCCAGTACAGCATTCAAGTTGGATAGGAACTGGAGTGATTTTCTTAAGTCCGATGCTATTTCTCAAAGAGATCTTGAAAATACCATTTCTTCATTGAAAACGCTGACAGTGGAGGATAACTCTGAGTTGGACAACGTTTGTTATCAATTTAATGTTGAGATGGAAGAAGCAATTAAACGACAAATAATATTTGTTAAGTCAGTTAAAGATATTATCACTGATCTTGAATCCAAGATCGCTGCTCAGATTATCAGTACGCCAATAGATCATCAAAGGTTAGTAGACTTTGGCATGTCGGCAACAGGAGGTGCCTTTAATATCACCCATGGTCCAATACCTATTTCTCTGTTCTATGATGTGGACTATTCAGATGATTTTTCATCGGCTCTTACTGAGACAAACATAACTAATTACCGAAAAAGTGAAGTGGCAGAAGGCCTTGACGTAAATAGAGCAATAAATGAGAGTGAATGGTTGAGCGAGACTATAGCTCCAAGGGTGTCTGCTGAAGCATTTCGACAACTATTTCAAAAGGTCGAATGGGTAGAATGTGAATTTATTGATGTGTTAACTCTAATTAATCAAGCAGTTATAGATAGTAGGTTAATTGTAGATGATGGGTGTTCTCCAATCATGTTTATAGGCCCATGGAATTTATATCGCCGAATTGATACGGCTAAATGGCACTATGCAAAGGAAGAAGAGAAACTTCCGTTTGATATCGAGGTAGAAACTGGAAAACCTAGTAGCTATATTTGCCATTTAGGTGGAATAGAAATGCACAGGCTGCCCTTTAGCAAAGAAAAGAGTAGTATATTATTACCCAAAGAAGCATTTAATAAAATTGTAGTAAAGCGATTTGGCGATGGAAGATATGTGAATGTAGATTTTAATTCTCAAGCTGAAACAGACTTAACCGGCACTCTAACATTAGCTTTTGGTATTGATTGCCAATATTCCTCAATGCGGAGCTTTATGTACATAAGTCAGGACTCAGATGATGACTAGAAATAGTTGATATAAGATAAATTGTATTTACATGTCGTGTCTTGGAGTTGGTCTTATTGGTCGATGCAACATTAAAAATTAGTAAACTGCTAGCTTTACGAGGAAAGATGGAAATCACTAACGCTATATTGGATGACTACACTGATTATTGTCATCAAAGACTAACGGAAGAGTTTGACTCATATAGTGCAGACAGATATGACCCTATTTATTTGTACCAAAGGTATAAGTGCAGAATCATAGACTCTAGAAAACGGAAAATTTTAGAGGCGAAGGAATTGATCATTCCCCTAGAACACAAAACTGCGTATGAAAATATTACTTCTGATATTGCAAATGGCCGTGCACTAAAACTATATCAGAGTAGAAACTTAAAAAATTTGGATTATGATGATGATATGATGTCTCATTGGGGAGTTCAACATTTCCATTTAGGGGATTCTCTCGAAAGTGATGGTTATGTTTCAAGAACTGGCGACCTATTATTTATTCATTTTTCTCAAAAACAAGCCCACATCATAGGTATATTCAACCATGGTTCTTGGTATGATTTAGATGTTATTGAAATAATCCATGAGAATTGGCCTCAGGAACTCACTGTATTTAAATCTGGTAGCAACTCCAAACAGTTGACAGCGACAGAATATAAAACGATTAGAAAAAATCATGCTAATACAAACGTAATACTAAAAGATGGTACAGAGTATTTATGTCCTGGGATTGGAGTTACTTCCAATGGAGCATCAATCTTTGCAGTTTTCAATTCTGATAAAGTAATTTTTATGTTTAATCGATCATTTGAATTGATACAGAAAAATATTGAACTGATTTTAAGCTCGGATCCTGCAAAACGAAAAAGTAAAAGCATAACAATTGGCATGGAAATTTTTCATGATGACAATGCAATAATGTACAAAATCAAAGAAACTGGCTTTAAGTTTAAGCTGTAAAGTTAACAACCTCTCGACAAGAATATAGCAGACACTAGCGATATTAATATGTCTTTTAACGAATTATAAATACCTTATGAGATAGATATTTATTACATTAATGTTTAACCTATATTTAAAAACCAAAACTGAAATGAGCCTGAAAATTAAAAGACTCACTATGCAGAAATACAATTGCACAGCAGATAAAAACAAGGAAAAGCCCGTTAACTCTACAGAACTGTGCACTATTATCGGGGTATAAATCAGCATCGTTTAAGTTTTTTAATTGGCCTTGATGGAAAAATCAGCCATGTCTTTAATAAATTTAAAACCAAAGAGCATCATGATGTTGTTTTAGCGGTATTAAACGAGTTGAAATAATAAAAAATCACACTCATGCCGATTAATTTACCGAGCTAGCTAAACAAGCCTCTTGTTGAGGCTTATTCTGGACGTTGTTTAGTACGGTTAGCTAGATAAGCCACATAATCGGGAATTTCAATGGCACTCTCTTCTTTCATTAATGCCGAGTCCATTAAAAAATTAGCGGTAGATTTATTGGTCGCCACGGGAATATTCCATACCGCAGCCAATCTTAACAAGGCTTTCACATCAGGATCATGGGGTACTGCATCAAGGGGATCCCAGAAAAATATCATCACATCTATTTCCCCCTCAGCGATAAGTGCGCCGAGTTGTTGGTCACCGCCCATCGGTCCTGAAAGCAGACATTTTACCGGGTAGTCTATCGCTGCACTCAATAAACTACCCGTGGTGCCGGTGGCGAATAAGTGGTGAAACTTTAAGTCATCACTTCTTTTTTTTGCCCAATTGATTAAATCAATTTTTTTATTATCATGAGCCACAAGCGCCATACGTTTATGCGCAGGCATCATTCTTTCGGTATAGGTTAAATCCACTGATTTTCCTTTGACTGATTACTGTTAAAAAAGGTTCACACTAGCTCGCTGGTGCTACTCGCCTCTGGTTCTGGCGTTGATGTCCATGCATTGATTATCGCTTTGACCAAGGTTGCTAGAGGTATGGCAAAAAACACGCCCCAAAAGCCCCACAAGCCACCAAAAAATATCACTGCGATAATAATAACCACAGGATGTAAATTAACCGCTTCAGAAAACAGTAAAGGTACAATGACATTACCATCAATGGCTTGAATAATACCATAAGCAATCATCACATAACCAAATTCACTACTGAAACCAAACTGAAAAAATGCCACTAACATAACAGGAAAAGTAACAACCGTAGCGCCGACATAAGGTACAAGCACAGACAAGCCCACCAAAACGCCAAGTAATAAAGCATATTCTAAATCAAGTAACAAAAAGGCAACCGTTGTTGCTATGCCAACAATAAGAATTTCAATCACTTTTCCTCGAATATAATTCAAAATTTGTTGGTTCATTTCTTGGCTGACCTTAATAGCCATACGTCGTTCTTTCGGGAGATAAAGCGTAATACTCTTCATTAATTCCGTTTTATCTTTTAAAAAGAAAAATACCATTAAGGGCACAAGAATTAAATAAACCATTAAAGCAACAAGATCAGAAAGAGAGTTCAATGAAGCTTTAAGCGCGATTTGACCCCATTCAAGTAAATTATCATTTACCATAACAATGAAGTTTTGTATTTGATCAATATGTACCAAGTCAGGGTATTTTTCCGGCAAAGTCATCAAATACTCTTGTATCTGGGTAACCATATTAGGAATTTCTTGCAATAAATGACTACCTTGCTTCCAAATTATTGGCATTAAACCTAATGCAGCCAACAAGGAAAAACCGACAAAAGTTGTCACCACGACAACGGTTGCGATCGAACGTGACATTGACCTCTTCATAAGTTTATTTACGGGAAGATCCAATAGAAACGCTAAAGAAATAGCAACGAATACCGGCATAAGTAAACTACTAAATAATGCGATAAACAGTGCAATACAGATTAAAATAACAACGAGTGCTACCGCTTCGGGGTCTGAAAATTTACGTGTGTACCATCCACTAAATAACTTATACATAATAACCTTTTCGTAATTTCACGTTTTATCTTTTAAGAAAATAAACTTCATAACTTAACACTGACCTCGACCGAACCATTACCAAGAAACAATTGTTGGTAATGATAGCCCTGTTTATTTAACAGTTTGGGGATATCCTTTAGTGAGCCTGCATCATTTATTATAATAAGACACTCATCGTCAAACTTCATTTTTTTTAATAACAAGCGTAAATTAATCAAAGGCACTGGACACTTTTCCCCCCTACCATCATATTTATAAATCATATAATACCAATCCGTTGAAGAAAGTGTCCCCTTAGCTAAGCTTAAGGCTTAGAGGCAATGTTTTGATAGCCGAGAATAATTATTAAGGAGAAGCCCCTCAGAATACATACCTCTGCATTATTTAATAAGTCTTTGATCTTCCTCCGATAAAATGGACAAGTTTTTATATTTATTACCTAATGCTATAATATTCAAAACAACGCTTTAGTTTACTTCACTAATTTGCGACAATTCATTCATTATAATATCTACCTTTATCATAACGCACCTCTGTAGTTAAATCTTCTATAGTTAAGCATTATGAATAGCTAAGTATAAAGCCCCTTGATAACCTTCACACCATAACGTTGAAGTGCTAATAGAGACCTTAAATGAATCTTTTTAAAATGTTATGGTCAAACGCTATAATAATGTTCAATTTCAACAAGCAATGGTAATATCCTTACCCAAGCGATCTAAGTGGTTTTAATCACGAACAACTCTTTCAGTCATAACCCTAGGAAGTACTATTGTTAAACCTAAAACCTCTAGTTATCAGTGTGTTGATAACATTGATCGTTGCTATTACGACCAGCTTAAATGCCAATGCTATAGAAAACAATAAAAATAAGCTTCCTGATATTGGTATTTCAGGCTACAGCGTTTTATCTATTGATAAAGAACTTCAAATCGGTCAAGCGATGATGCGCCAACTACGTAGCTCGCAGCCTTTGATCCATGATCCTGTACTGATTGAGTATATAAATCATCTAGGAAATATCTTAGTTAAAAATGCGCAAGGAGTAAATTACTCTTTCGAATTTTTCCTTATCAATAATAAAGAATTAAATGCATTCGCCTTTTTTGGTGGTCATGTTGGCATACATAGTGGTTTAATCACGACCGCTAGCACAGAAAGTGAATTAGCCTCGGTTATTGCTCATGAAATATCTCACGTTACGCAACGTCATTTAGCCCGTCGGTTAGAATCACAAAGCCAAACTCAAGGTTTAACCATGGCCGCCGTGCTTTCTAGTGTCTTAATTAGCTTAGTAAATCCTACTGTAGGTATGGCGGCACTAAGTGCAAGTATGGCCCTCAGTCAACAAGCAAGTATTAACTATACTCGAAGTAATGAAAAAGAAGCAGATAGAGTAGGTATTGCCTTGTTAGCGAATAGTGATTTTGATCCGCAAGCAGCAGCAAGCTTCTTTAGTAAAATGTCTGCCAAATATCGTTATGTCAGCAAACCACCGCCAATGTTACTTACTCACCCTGTTCCTGAGTCACGTATCACTGATGCCCGTCAACGTGCATTAAACTATCCCGCACGACCTCTGCCCCCGAGCTTAAGTTTTGAGTTAACAAAAGCAAGACTAAAAGCACGGTACGAGGGCGATAATAGGGCCAATATATCCTACTTTGAAAATCAACTGACTAAAAAACGTTATGCAATCAAAGAGGCGGCGATGTATGGTTTGGCTTTATCTTATTTTGAAAATAAGCAAACACGCCAAGCGTTAGAAATATTAGAAACATTAATTAAAAATGATAAACACAATTTATTTTATGCTGATGCCCTCACCGATGTGTATATTGCTAATAAGCAAGTGACTAAAGCATTAACAATGCTTAAAGAATTAAACTTATTTATGCCAAATAATCAGGTAGTGAGTTTAAATTATGCTAATGCATTAATAACAACGAAAGCATATGATGATGCCGCACAAATTTTGCAAGACTTTTTATTAGTACACCCCGGTAACTTTATCGCCTATGATATGTTAATAAAATTATATAAATCTCAAAAGAAACTCGGTTTAATGCATATGAATAAAGCCGAGCTATATGCACTATTGGGTGGCTACTCTAAAGCAGTTGACGAATTACAAACAAGTTATGCCTTTTTTGAAGAGCAGCCATTAATGCAAAAAAGAATCAAGGCGCGGACGCTGCAATTACAAGAAGAAGAGAAACGTATAAAACGTTTATAGTAGCGTGGTTACCGCAACAACGTAACCATACTTTCGTTTACTTACCACTGACTTACCATATAGTTAACGCTCAATGACCGTTTAATTGTTAAAGGAAAAATGATGTTTACCATATACCATAATCCACGCTGTTCAAAAAGTCGTCAAACACTGGCTTTACTTGAAGAAAAAGCGCAAGAATTCCAGCAAGAAATAATCATCGTAGAATACTTAAAAACACCACTAAACAACAATGATATTCAGCAATTATTAATTCAACTTGATTGCTCTGCTTTAGCAATGATGCGCACTAAAGAGACTGAATTTAAAGAGCAAAACTTAAAGGATGCGAGTGAAGAAAAACTCATTAATGCCATGGTTAATACGCCAAAACTAGTTGAACGACCTATTGTAACCAATGGTAGTAAAGCCATCATTGGCCGCCCCCCTGAAAATGTTTTAACCTTCTTTTCAGTTTAAAAGTGACTACCGTAATAATCCTTTATTAATATAAGCAGACCATGAATAAACAAAGACTCTCAACAAATAACTACAAGAAAATAGCCTTGTGTGGATATTTCTCTTTACTTATCTTTATGCCGTTATGGTTAATAGTGCTCAGCCCGAGTGAAAGCTTAAGTATTCCTACGGCACTATTTATGTTTACCCTGCCATTATTATTTCCATTAAAGGGACTACTACAAGGCAATCCTTTCACCTATGCTTGGTCAAATTTTATTGTGTTAATTTATTTTCTACACAGTTTAACGACACTTTGGGTATTGCCAGCGGACAGAATATGGGCAATATTAGAGTTGATTTTTGCTAGTGCTATGTTTTTTGGTGCAACTTATTACGCTAAATTTCGTGGTCAAGAGCTTGGCTTGAGCATACGGAAAAAGAAAGATAAATAATTTTATTGTATCAAACGGATAAGTTCCTTTAAGACGTGAAGGATGAAGTAAGTGCGTGCAGATTTAAAGCTGATTTTCATAACAATTAATCTATTCATTACACTAAGTACAGCCATAGCCTTAACAGCTTGTAATGGTGGTTCGACTACATCTGAAATAAGTTACCCACGCAACAGCATAGTGCAACTTGATGACGAGCAACATATCAATCAGAGTGTTGATCTTATACTTTATTACCCTAACGACAGCCTCAGTAATATTCGCTGGCAACAAACAGCGGGTGAGCCAGTGACGATTTTAGCAAAATCAAGTAAAGTTATTGCTTTTACCCCAACACAAGCGGGTGAATACAGCTTTAGTGCTAGCTTTATGCTTAATGAGTCACTTGAACAAACCTTAGAAAAAAGCATCATAGTTACTGAAAATCACCATAAAATAACCGCACGTTTGTCTCATTCAGTCTTAGCCGAAAATAACGTTTCATTTCGCAGCGAACTTGATAGCAACCTCAGTAGTAGCACACTAAAATGGCAACAAATAGCAGGACCCACGGTTACCTTAACCACTGAAAATAGTGATGGTGAGCTAGCTATTTTTTTTGATGCCCCACAAGTTAATGTTGATACCTTAATCGTTTTTGAGGTTTTATACACTGATGCGGATAATATAACGCATAGTGATCAAGTCGCAGTATTAGTTGAGCCTGCCGACGCTATCGCTAGCAATGCTTACTTTTCAGACCGTAAGGCGACAGTTTTTGTTTATAATCAAAACAGCCCTTATGCTGATGAGCTCACGGCTTGTGTTTATTCGAACTCATTAAGCAGCTCGTGCACCTTAGCCCAAGTACCTTTACTTGCCGAAGAAATTAAAAACTCAAACGTGACACTTTCCATTGAGAGTATTATGGATCGCGTGATTGTTTCTCATCAATGGATGGGGGATAGATTTAAAGACTTTTTAATCAATAATGATAGCCATGACGATATAAAAAATTTATTGCGGGCAACAACAGCCATAGTAATTGCTTATGATATACGCCCCTCTTTTTATTGGGCGGCAACAGGTGCCATCTACTTGGATGCTGAAAACCTTTGGTTAACAACAAATGAGCGAGACACCATAAACGAAGCCGCTGATTTCAGGGCCGATTTCGGCAGCGATTTACAATTTGTAATGCCATGGCGTTATGTTAAAAACAACAGTTATGCAAGCAATAGTTATAGCCAATCAACTAGAGTTAACCGAACAGCCGATGATAGTTTATATCGTTTAGCCGCTTTGCTGTATCACGAACTAGCTCACGCCAATGACTTTTTCCCAAGTAATGAATGGTATATTCATAGCAGTGAACAACGCATTTTAGATGCCGCCACAAGTAGCAGTTTCGAGTCAGACGAACTCGACATAAGTTCCCCCCTAGCAAGTCAAGAAATGCGTAATTTAGCGCAAGTGAGTTTTTCCGGTGAAACTGCGAATGCAACACAAAAAAGCTATTTACCTGCCGACATTAGCGGTTTTTTTAGTTCTGACCGTGCCTCTGACTATTATGCTTACTCTAGTTTGCGTGAAGATTTTGCTATGTTATTTGAAGAGTTAATGATGCAACATCGTTTTGGTGTGCTCCGCGATATCGCTGTCACCAATCAACCCACAGGGGATTATATTACTGCTACTGATTATAGTGTTACTTGGGGACAACGTGGTCGTATCGGGGATAATAACATTAGAGACAGAGTTGAATTTAGTGCCAGTAGAGTATTGCCTGAGTTTGATAGCCAACAAGCAATCGACTCAGTTCCAACGCCAATTGAAATGGTTGCAGGCGATAACTGGGTTGATAATTTAACCATTAGTGCAAGTGAAGACAATATAAGTGGTCTATTGAAAACGCTTGACGTTCTTTCTATTGCCAGTGAACTGACTCACTTAAGCTCAGCCGAAACTGTGCCAGTCAATAAAGGTATTCGATATTATCAAAAAGCACTACCGAGTCATTAAGTTACAGAGTCTATTCATAGAAAATAACAATCGTGCTAATGCGGCACGTTAACACCGTACTAAGTGATCAAGTACTTAACCTATTTATGAGAACTTCTTTAATAAATGGAATGGTGATTTTACGCTGTTCTTGAATAGACGCTTTATCTAACACATCAAGTGATTTGATTAAACTACCCATATCTCGACTTAAACGATTAAGTAAAAATTTAACAACCTCATCTGACAATATCAAACCTCGTTGCGTAGCTCGATGCTGCAGTGCGCTTATCTTCTCTTCATCATCAAGGGGTTTAACTTGTTCAGTTAAGCCCCAAGATAACCGTGAAACAAGGTCGGGTAGACTAATTCCAAGCTGTTGAGCGCTTTCATTTCCTGATATTAAAAAGTAATTATTCTGTTCCAGTACTCGATTATATAAATCAAATATTGCTTGCTCCCATTGCTTATCACCGGCAATTAAGTGGATATCGTCTAAGCAAATTAAATCTATCTGCTCTAAGCCATCTAAAACTTCTACCGGCAATTGTATTAATTCAGCACATGATAAGCACACAGACGACTTACCTACTTGAGCCGCGTATGTACTACTTGCATGTAACAAATGTGACTTACCAGCACTGGTCAAGCCAAATAAATAAAAACCATGAGGTGTCTCTTTTGTTTGTTCAATATAAAACTTTAACTGACTAACAATACTTAAGTTAACCTCGCTTTTATAACTATCAAATGTTTCATCATCAGGTAACTGAACCATCAGGGCTAATTGAGCAACTTGCTTCATCCTTGCTCCCAATAAAAAACGGGGACACTTGGTACAACCAATAACGGCTCTTTTTCTTCAATTGATGGTGTCACTGGCTCATTCGCTATAGTTTCTAAGTCTATATTTTCACTCAATACTTCAGCCTCTATAACATCAATATCTCGCTCACTGTTGTCAGCACTCGATCCAGGCATACCTTCAGATGCCGTAAAAATAGTGTTGCCTTGACCATCGCCAGCATTTGCCGAGACATCAGTTTTAAAAGCGATACTTTCAAAGATACTGTCTAGTTGAAATTGACTTTTTTGAGTTAACTTATTATTAAGCTTTAAAGAAGCAAGCAATGAATTTTTTGAGCCTATTAATTCCAGCTTATAATGACGTACATCCCCTTGGGCGCTGATCAGGGTTACCGCCTTAACGGCCGACAGTTCCATTAAAAAATCAAATACTTTCGTATCTGCTTTTAATGACGTAACATTGTTCACTTGGATAACAAAATTATTTTCAGCTGTTGCTGATAAAGCGTAAGATTGATAAATCACTTCGGTAATATCGGATAAGCCTTGCGTGATCAAGCTTACCTTATCAACACCTTGGTATTGTTGAGTATAAAATACGCCTTGAATATATATTTTCCAATCAAGGACCTTAGTTTGTGTAACCTCATGATGCTGACATAATAAACCACAAGAGATGTTGTCAGCAGCAGAGCCTGCCACACTTTGGGCTGCATCGCTAACCAAACTCGAGTCTGACACTCTCATCACAACCACCGCATCAGCAAAATACCTTGAAGAAGCGTGTTGAACTTGCTCAGGAAAATATCCCCAAAAATCACTCAGTTGTACTTGCTCTATATCGGTCAAGTCCATTAATGGCATAACAATGGGTAAGCCACGCCGCGTAGAGAAGTCATTTATGTTGTCAATGATATTAATATCACCATCATAAGTGACAATTTTTCGATGAGTTCCTTGTTCGTCAATCAACCATAGGAGAACTTGCGGACGCAAACTCCCCCATAAAGCTAAATCGGCTTGTTTAAATAGCGCATTAACTTTATTTTCATTAAAACTAACAACAAGGCTTAATGCCCCCTCTTTACGTTGATAGCGGTATTGATTAAGGTAACGACTTGGCTTTTGTTGAGCGGCTAATAAAAGCTCATGCTGCAAGACACTTTTTTTACCGCCAATTTTTAAAAATACGCCTCGTAAAGCTTTCGTTATTGCCTGTTCACGTTGCTCACGTGCTTGAGAGTTTACCGCAACAGTAACTTGATATAAGTCATTGACTTCAAGGGCGAGTAACTTAACGCTAAATAACGAGAATATCAGTAAAATTATAACAAATAGGAATCTAAACATATCGACTAAAAACTTAAAAAAAACCGTAATTATATGTCTTTTATCTTATCACAGTGCTAGCAATTAACCTCTGCAAATATAAATAATTTATTTGAAGCGCTCACCATAACAGAAAACGGTGACATATAAGGACGCTCCCCTTATTTCATCACAGCGCCTTGAATTAAAATAGCTCAAGCACTATCAAACAGGCCTCTTGATTGGTAACGGATATAAGATGCGATTTATCATCTTGAGTATGAGCCTTGGCACTGGTAGAATACGCCCCATAAAATACTGTCGGTAATTTCTGAGGTCTCCCATGAGCGAACAAAAACAATCGTTAAGCTATAAAGATGCTGGTGTTGATATTGATGCTGGTAATGCCCTAGTTGAAAAAATTAAAGGTGCGGTAAAACGCACGAAGCGCCCTGAAGTTATGGGTGGTTTAGGTGGTTTTGGTTCGGTATTTCAATTACCTACCGGTTATAAAGAGCCTGTATTAGTTGCTGGTACTGACGGTGTAGGTACTAAATTACGTTTAGCTATCGATTTAGCTAGACACGATACCGTTGGTATTGATTTAGTCGCTATGTGTGTAAATGACCTTATAGTGCAAGGTGCTGAACCATTATTCTTCCTTGATTATTATGCTACCGCTAAACTTGATGTTGATGTTGCCGTATCGGTGGTTGAAGGTATCGCTGAAGGGTGTTTACAGGCGGGTTGCTCTCTTGTTGGTGGTGAAACAGCTGAAATGCCTGGCATGTACCACAAAGGCGATTACGATATTGCTGGTTTTTGTGTGGGTATTGCTGAAAAGTCTCGCTTAATTGACGGCACCCATGTTGCTGCTGGCGACCAACTGATTGCCCTTGGTGCTTCGGGTCCTCATTCAAATGGCTTCTCCTTAATTCGTAAAGTATTAGAAGTAAACAGTACCGATACCAATGAATTACTTGACGGTAAAAAAATTGCCGACCATTTACTTGAACCAACAAAAATTTATGTTAAGTCTGTGCTTAAATTACTTAAAAGTGTAGATGTTCACGCACTTTCTCATATTACCGGTGGTGGTTTCTGGGAAAATATCCCACGCGTTTTACCGGAAACAGCTCAAGCAGTAATTAAAGGGGATAGCTGGCAATGGCCAAGCATCTTTACTTGGTTAAAAGAGCAAGGCAATATCGCCGAACATGAAATGTACCGTACTTTTAACTGTGGTGTTGGCATGATTATCGTAGTACCGGCTGATCAAGTTGCTCAGAGTATTGAGGTGTTAACAGCACACGGCGAAAATGCTTGGCACATTGGCGAAATAGCTGATAAATCTGATGGCGAAGAGCAAGTTGTTTTCGCATAAAAAGCTAAGATTTTAAGTAAATATATAAAATAACAAACGGAGTAATTAATGCGTTTGTTATCCTAAAGGGGCTATTAAATAGCCCCTTTATTTTATCACTGTTTTACCCGCTCTTTAGCAAAATAAAGGAAAAAACATGTCGAGCCGAATAGTCATATTAATCTCTGGCGGTGGCACTAATTTACAAGCCATTATTGATGCTTGTACTCACCGTAGTTACCCCGCAAAAGTCGTAGGTGTTATTTCAAATAAAGCGGAGGCTTATGGCTTAATCCGCGCTAAAAATGCTAATATTGCCACGATATCCTTATCGCATAAAGCATTTAATAGTCGTGAAGATTATGATCAAGCGTTGATAAAAGAAATTGATGCCTTTGATGCTGATTTAATTGTTCTCGCTGGCTTTATGCGAATTCTCACCCCAAGTTTTGTTCAACATTATCAAGGGAAACTATTAAACATACACCCTTCCCTTCTGCCTAAATACCAAGGTTTGAATACCCATCAGCGAGCTATTGATGCCGGCGATAAAGAACACGGAGTTAGTGTTCATTTTGTGACCGAAGAACTTGATGGTGGTCCTGTCATTTTACAAGCTAAAGTACCGGTGTTTGAGGGGGATACTATTGATGAACTCTCTGCTCGCGTACATGAACAAGAACACCGTATATATCCTTTAGTCGTTAAATGGTTTGCGGAGCAAAGACTTTGTATGAAAGGTGCAGTAGCAATACTTGATGGAAACGTACTTCCTATTGCGGGTTATGCTAACGACTAGCATTTTAGCTAGGCTACAAAAAGTCACACTATTTTGTTAGAAATCAAACCGCAGCTGCTTATATAATAATATTAACTTGATCAAACTAGTTGCTTCTGGAGTTTTGTAATGCAAAAAATTTTTGTCCTTATCTGTTTATGCTTACCTTTTTTAGTTAACGCGACATCTTTAGCACAAGAAACAGCAACGGTTGAAAAAGCAGTCCAACAAAAAAATCACTTATCCCACTTAATTCCTGCTTATAAAGCTAACTACATTTTATTGCATAAATCAGATCCTGTTGGCACGGCCATCAGAGAACTTACTTATTTAGATAATAATCTAGTGAGCTATCATTACGAAACAGATATAAGTTGGCTTATCTTTTCGGATAAGCGTAGTGAAACGGCTATTGTTTCAATAAAAAACAATCAAGTGACCCCCTTACGATATACGTATTTTCGCGAAGGAACGGGACGAGATAAAAGTTATCGATGGCAGTATGATTTTGCAGAAAAAACGGCAACAGATCTGAAAAAAAATAAAATAATAACACTCGACTTCACTGATGGCCTATTAGATAAACTGAGTTATCATTTACAAAATCGCATAGACTTAATTACCAACTCAAAACAAAAACGTTTCATTTATCCTGTTATTAGCACTAGTGGCTCTATTAAAGACTATGAGTATCAATACGATGGCGACGAAAAGCTTACTCTTCCTTTTGGCGTAGTTAATACGATTCGTTTAAAGCGTGAAATCATCGAAAAAAAACGTATAACATACGCATGGTTTGCACCTGAACTAAATTACTTATTAGTAAAACTCTATCAAGTCAAAGACGGATCGGAGCAATTTGAAGCGCAACTATCTACAATAGAGCGATTACAAATAAAATAATTAAAACCAGTCACAACTCATTATATACCTGACTTCATTCATACCATGACGGCATGCATTCATTGCCAATAGCACACTATTGCTCGGTAACGGTTTCGGCCTTGCCCCAATATATTTTTCTTACATACTTCGTAATCACGTAATCACGTAATCACGTAATCACGTAATCAAAGAGTATTGTTTTTCACTGGACTTTCAACAGAAATTTCAGCTCCATATTTATCTAAATCACTATTCACTCACGTCAGTCATACACTTGCCTGACCATAATACCTTTGCCTA
>JBAHZW010000010.1:0-12226 GCA_037132835.1 Colwellia sp.
ACAGTCATCATTTGGTTTTGAACCTGATCTAGAAGGCATAACGTTTGATTTTGCAGCGGGTGCGGTAACAACGGTACCAACAGCAGAGCCGATTGAGGTTACAAGAAAATATACCGACATTTTGCCAAGCTTCAACGTTAAACTTGATCTTACCGACAATTTTCTTATGCGATTCTCTGCAAATCGTACTATGTCTCGCCCAAGTCTTACTTCTATATCGCCGAAAACAACTGTAAGTGCGCAAACTCTATCTATGACAACAAATAACCCAGAGCTAGACCCTTTCCGTGCGGATAATTTTGATATCACGGCGGAATACTATTTTGAAGAGGGTGGAGCCATTAATGTTGGTTACTTCTATAAAGATATTGTATCTCTGGTTGAAACTAAATCGGATACAGTTATTTTGAATGTACTTCATGTCAACACAAATGAGAGTGTACCAACTGAATTCTCCCGTAGCCAACTTGTTAACGATAAAGGTATGGCCGTTAACGGTGTAGAGCTTTCTTATCAGCAGCCATTTGATTTCATGCTTGAGGGGCTAGGAGTGTTAACTAACTACACCTTTGTTGAACCGCTTGGTGACGCGATATTGCAAGGCAATTCAAAGCATAATTATACAGTATCAGGTTATTACGAAACTGATGTAGTAGGTGCACGATTAACCTATACATATCGTGATGGTTATTTTGTTAAATTTGAAAGTGGTTCAAGAGATGATGTTTTTGCTGATGCATACGGAACGCTTGACGCGACGTTGAGTTATAGCATTAACGAAAATTTCACCCTTACTTTTGATGCGACTAACTTGCTAGAAGAGTTGAACATTCAAAGATTCCAACCCATTGATTTGCCCTATGACACTAGTGATTCTGGTCGACGCTTCTCGCTTGGTGTCCGCGCAACTTTCTAAGTCTCTTATGCTGAACTGGTTTACCGTAATAAAGCTGATAAAGTGGCAGTTCAGTATCATTTTTTAAATAAAAAATGGCTTCTTAAAGCATTATCTATTGTTTGTTAAACAAATTAGAATAATTTCAACTAATATTAATTTTTGATATCAAGCTGTTACTTTTACATGCCTATGCAGTTAGCTCAGATAGAACTTAAAAAACGGGTCTAAATGACACTTAGCCCTGTAACAATCTGTTTTTATGGGCTTATATTTAGCTGACGGGGCTAATTTTAAGCCTTGTTGAACTTCTAATTACACTACCTGAGTAATTATACATAGGCATGTACTTTTAAAACAATATTTAACAACTATCTAGCGAAGCTGATACAACAAATATGACCTAACATGAAAAAATTAAAGGACTCTTAACAATGAACATGTTCCACAGATATATGCATAAATTAAATATCAGCCAGTTTAGTAAGACGGCACTACTTTTGGCTATAATAGTTAATTTTTTGACATGCTTTATATTGGTTGGACAAGCCAATGCAAAAGACTATGTTAATACCAAAGAACAAACCAACATTCTGTGGTATAAGGAGGCTGCGCGTGTTTGGAACGAGGCTATGCCGCTAGGCAATGGCCGCATGGGTGCTATGATTTTTGGTGACGCTGGTAAAGAAAGAATACAACTTAATGAGGAAAGCCTTTGGGCCGGCCAGGTGTTTGACGTTTACCCAGATAACTTCAAGTCTCATCTGGAAAAGGTACAGCAATTAGTCTTAAATGATCAGCTTATAGCTGCAAGTGATTATGGATTGAAGCATCTAACTACATCACCAACAGCATTTCGCTCATACCAGCCATTGGGTGATTTATACATCGAGATGCAACACTCGGGAGAAATAGTTGAGTACCGCCGAGAGCTTGATATTGAAAATGGTGTTGCGCGCGTCTCTTACAAAGTGGGGGAGGTAACCTTCATTCGCGAATATTTCATCAGTGCTGTTGATGACGTACTTGTTGTGCGCCTAAGTGCTTCTAAACCTGGGATGTTAAATGCAACAGTGGCTTTGACTAGGCAAAAAGACGTTAAGATCAACACGACCAAAGATAATAAGATTCAGCTACTAGGTCAGATCATTGATGATGACTCTGCTGATGCTTTTGATGACAATCCAGGGCGTTCTGGTCCAGGTGGAGCACATATGAAATTTGCCGCTGAGTTGGCACTAGTTTCAACAACTGGAACTATTACTCGAACAGTATCCAATATGACCGTTCAAGGCGCTGATGAAGTAACACTGGTATTTTCGGCCGCGACTGACTATAACGTAAGCGTGCTTAATTACGACAGAACGATAGATCCACAACGACTAGCACAAGCCAAGGTTGACGCTGCGCTGACAAGATCCTTTGAAAGCTTGAGACAGGCTCATATTGGTGAACATCAACGGATGTTCAATCGTGTTTCTCTTGATCTTGGTAATAAGGGCAGCTGCAATTGCCCAACCAATCAACGATTGCAGAAAATGAAGTCAGGCTCGAATGATAACGCATTAATGGCGCAGTTTTTCCAGTTTGGTCGTTATTTACTAATGAGCAGCTCGAGGCGGCCTGGACGTTTGCCCGCTAATTTACAAGGTATTTGGAATGCAAAAATGTGGGCCCCTTGGGAGTCTGACTTTCATCTAAATATTAATCTACAAATGAATTACTGGCCTGCTGAGGTGACCAATTTATCAGAGAGTATCGAGCCGCTACTAGACTGGTTCGTTCCCTTAACAGCAAAAGGTCACAAAACGGCTCAACAAATGTATGATGCACCAGGATGGCTGGCTTATACCATGAGTAATCCCTTCGGCCACACAACCCCAGCTGGTTCGTTTAAAGAATTTCAATTTCTTAACGGCGTACTTGACCCTCTTTCCGGCGCATGGATGTCTCTCACTTTATGGTCACATTTTGAGTATTCTCAAGATCAACGATTTTTGCGTGAAACGGCCTATCCGATCTTAAAAGGTGCCAGCGAATTCATTCTCGATACACTGTTAGAAGATAAGGATGGCTATCTGATAGTTGTACCATCTACATCTCCAGAAAACTTCTTTCTTGAACCTAGCAGTCAAAAGAAAACACGGATTTCACGAGGCTCGACTTATCATATGTCATTGGTGCGTGAATTGCTGACATCAACAAACAGTGCCGCAAGTCAGCTGAATTTAGACAGTGAGTTTCAAGCTAAGATGAAACAGGCATTGAAACGCCTGCCCCCGATTAAAATAGGCCCTGATGGTACCATTATGGAGTGGGTGGAAAACTATACTGAATTTGATCCCGGCCACAGGCACATCTCTCATTTAATTGGCTTACACCCGTTCGCGCAGATCACATCCAAGGATGAAAAGCTATTTGATGCGGCCAAGCATACGCTGGATAGGCGCCTTGAAAATGGCGCTGGTGGCATCGGTTGGAGTCGAGCTTGGTTAGTGAGCTTCTTTGCTAGACTTGGTGAGGGTGAAAAATCCCTTGAGCACATGAACGCGTTAATGCGCGACTCAGTAATGCCCAACATGCTTTCATCAATCGGTATGAATCATCATAATAAAAAAGGTAAAAAGGCTATTTTACATGGTGGCGATGGGCTAGGACATGATGGTGCTGTATTCCAAATTGATGCTAACTTTGGCGCTACTGCTGGCATTGCGGAAATGCTACTACAGAGTCACCGAGTTAGGCCACTTTCAGCACAAGAGACCGCTTCACTACATGGATCAGCACCCGTTTATGTCATTAACTTGCTACCTGCATTACCAACTGATTGGGATGAAGGGTATGTACGTGGCTTACGCGCACGTGGTGGTGCAACAATCGATATGAACTGGAAAAACGGGGCTTTGTCTACTGTTTCGATAGAAGCAACGGCGAACGCGGTTGTTACTGTGCGTTATAAGAAAAAACAGCTACGCCTACAACTCAAGAAGGGTGAAGTGTTTAATCTGACGGGTTCACTTAAATTGCAATCTAATCAGCAGTAATAAATTATTTGTAGGGATAAAAAAACATGCAGTTAACGTTAAAATCAACGTCGGTAATTAGTGTAAAATACTTGGCCTGTTCTTTGTGCATCAGTATCTGCATGGCAGGGGCCTTGATTGGCTGTGAGCATGAAAGTGAGAAGTCGGTTCAGATAAGCACGCAGACAAGAAATTTAGCTACTGTCCCAGCTAAGCCCTGCACAGTTAATGAAGTAGAGGGTAATGAACAGGTTGATAAATCTGTAATGAAAAAGGAATGGAAAAACACCTTGTTTAATCGCATTGGCGTCGCCCCAGTTGATGGTGGATTGCAAATGGATGACTATTGGGTATGGGGCAGTAGTGTTATTAAAGGCGATGATGGTCTTTTTCACATGTATGCTAGCCGCTGGCCTAAATCCTTAATTTTTCATCCAGGCTGGGTTGTTGCTTCAGAGATAGTACATGCCATATCTGAAACAGCACAAGGGCCTTATAAATTTAGTGATGTTGCTATGGGGGCACGCGGAGCGCAATACTTTGATGGACGTGCGGTACATAATCCACGGGTCATTAAGCATAAAGATCTGTATGTGATGTTTTATATGGGTTCAACACATCCATTTGAGGACATTAACACACAAGAGTCTATTACTTTTAAATCACCTGTGGTGATGGTGGCTTTCGCCAATAAGCGCATTGGCATAGCCACCTCAAAAAGCCCTTATGGTCCATGGGAAAGAAGAGATGAACCTGTATTACCAACTAAACCAGACACATTTTATAGTTATCATACATCAAACCCAGCACCATGGATTAATGAAGATGGCAGTGTGGATCTTATCTTTAAGGCAAGATCTTACACTGACAAGGACAATATGGTGATAGGTATTGCCAAAGCACCAAGTATTGATGGCCCTTTTGAAGTGATCACTGATGAGCCTATTTTTAGTAAAAAGAAATTTGGTGTTATTGAAGATCCTTTTATCTGGAAAGATGAAAGTGGTTACCATATGTTGGCCAAAGATCAACATGGTGATATTACCGGTCACAAACATTCTGGTGTGTTGGCGCACTCAATCGATGCCGTTCACTGGGAATTAGATAAAGAGCCACTTGCCTATACCAAAGAGGTTGAATGGAGCGATGGTAATACCATAAAAATGGGTAAATTGGATCGACCATTCGGCCTTGTACAAGAGGGTAAGTTAACACACCTGTTTTTTGCCTCAATGGATGGCCCCGGAGGATTTAATCAAGCAACGAAATCATGGAATATGGTACTACCACTTAAGAATTAAGGAATCGTGTAGCACAATAAGCATAAGCTAGTTGCTATTTTTGTTGCCTGAAAGTAAAAAGGCACTGTCGGAGCCAGTATTTTACTATTTCATGTCAATAACTAGGATGGCAGTTTGTTAGCTCAATCACTCGATTTGAACGAAGAACACATAAGAATGTTATAGGAATTAAATAGATATGTTGAAAAACTCAATAGGTAGAGCAAAATATTTAGCTGTTATCGCCAGTATGGTTATCGCCTTGACTGGCTGTGATCATGCCAGTGAAAAGTCGACCGAGGTAAGAAAACTCGCTACTGTAGTAATTAATCCCATCGAAGTAGTGGGTAACGAAACAGTGAGTAGCAAAGTAATTAAAAAATCAGCCTTTGAAGTCGGAACTCGTGCAGTCGCTTGGCAGTTTTCCCATATGGATACTATTGAAGAGTATATCCCTATGGCCAAACAATATAAGAAAATCCTAGATCCTAAACAGTGGATACAAGGGGCCTTTTTTATTGGCGCAGCGCGTTGGTCTGATACCGTTGCGGACAAAGATATAGTCACGGCTATAACAAAAATGGCTCAAGAAGAACATTATGCGCTTGGCCACCGTCCAAAGCACGGTGATGATCATGTGGTTGGTCAAACATACCTATGGTTATATAGTAAAAATGGTGACAAAGCCGCTTATAAAAAAATTCAACCAACATTCGATGCAATTTTAGCTGATCAACCAACCAACAGCCTTGAATTTATACCAGACCCACGACTTCATTTTGAAGGAACCTGTCAGGATCGCTGGTGCTGGGCAGATGCTTTATTCATGGCTCCACGTGTTTGGATGCAGCTCAGTAATGCCACTGGCGATCCAAAATACCGTGATTATGCTGATAAGGAATATTGGGCAACCGTCGATTATCTCTTTAGCAATGAATATGATCTTTTCTTCCGTGACAGTCGTTATTTCACCAAGAAAAGTGACAATGGCGAGCCTGTTTTCTGGTCCCGTGGTAATGGTTGGGTCTATGCAGCGCTGCCTTTGATTATAGAAGAAATACCAAACGGCTATCCCTCGAAGCAGCGTTATCTCGATCTTTTTATTAAAATGTCCAAAGCAATGGTTAAATTACAACGCCCGAATGGTTTCTGGCCATCCTCCTTGGTGGATCCAGATAAGGTTAAAACCCCTGAAACAAGCGGATCTGCTTTCATCACCTTTGGTCTAGCTTGGGGCGTAAATAATGGTCTGCTAACTGATAAAACCACTATTGATGCGGTGGAAAAAGGCTGGGCAGCACTTGCTAGTGCGGTTGATGATGACGGTATGTTGCATTGGGTACAGCAGATTGGGGCAGCTCCTGATCCTGTTACACAGAGTGACACCCAGCTTTATGGCGTTGGTGCGCTATTGCTTGCGGCTTCAGAAATGAGTAAATGGGAAACACCTGAAAAGAAAGTGATGGCTTATGGCCGTTTTGTCCCCGAGCGAGATGATGATTTTACTTGGGAAAATGATAAGGTTGCCTTCCGCGTTTATGGCCCTGCAGGCCCTAAAAAAGGCAGTTTTAGTGGTGTTGATAATTGGTTTAAGAAAGTCGATTATTCAATTATTGATAAATGGTATGCAGCTCACTTAAAGGGTATCTCTTATCACAAAAATAAAGGGGAAGGTTATGATCCCTATCACGTGGGAGATAGCCGAGGTACCGGTGGTAGTGCTGTTTGGATCAAAGGAAAGCCTTATGCAGCAAATACATTTTCCAGTTATAAAGTTTTAAAAAGTGGTGCCGACGAAGTTGTGTTCTCCTTAGAGTATCAATGGCAAACGCCATTAGGGCTTGTTGCTGAAAGTAAAACCATTTCACTTGCTCTGGGTGAGCAGCTTTATCAAGTGAACTCGGTATTTAGCTTAGATGGCAAGCCAGCTGTTTTGCCAATTGCGATTGGTATTACCACCCATGATGAAAAAGCAAAAATATCTTTCAATAAAGCTAGAGGTAGAATTTCGGCATGGGAAACGATTGATGAATTAGGCGTGGGTACAGGGGCTTTAGTTGAGCCAAGTATCATTACTGATATTCAACATTTACCAAGTATTGAAAAAGATGAAAGTCATATTTGGATTTTTACCTACTCCGATAAACAAGGAAAACTTTCGTATCGCGCAGGTTTTTCTTGGGAAGGGGCAGGTGAGATCACCGATAGCCCGTCTTGGGAGTTGTATTTAGACAATTTACAGACAAGATAGTTATAAGATAAGTAGTACCAAACAACCACCGTCTTTAAACTGTGGTTGTTTGGTCTTTCGCATGCTGACGTTGCAAAAAACATGTTAGCTATACCCTAAACATAGATGGCCAATTGACCTATTTTCAGAATAAGCAGGCTAATCTATTAAAAGTCGAAATAGTTGTTCCCTTAACTCACAGGAAGATTTTTAAGGGCAAAAAGTGTTAATATGTATTTAGGAAATAGTGTCAGAAAAATCACAGCATTTATTACTAGTCGTGTATTACGATCAGAAACTTTAATAAAAAGTGTCAATCTACTTATTGAGGGTGTCAATTTAAGAATAGATCTGTCAAAATTTTCTATTATTTTTAATTGTCAATATGAATTCGTTGTATTTTGGTATTCACCCTCCTTTATTTTAACATACCTATTGCACTTGGCTCAGTATCGTCATCTCCGTGGTTTTTTTATCGGGGAACCAGTTACTTCAGAGCAATGAATCTTCGATTAGATACTTCGAAGATGACGCTTACAAAGAGTTCCTGAGTAAACGACATAGGCATGTGTTTTAATGGTCTTAATGATGTGTCAACCTTTAATTTAACAACGTTATCCTAGACATTATTGGCCTGACGATCCAGTCAATGCCAAGCCAACCAATAAAACCAAACGTCATATAAAAGAATAACAATAAAGTATAAGCTCAGTATTGAAAAGCAAACCGATAAACTCAAAAATTAAGGAACATAAAAAACAATGCTAAAACAGGCTATCAAAGAAGTGCAACGCCTTAATGAATAAAGACAAAACGCTATGGCGTCGCATAGTCATTTTTTTTGGTAAACTCATGATTGCCGCCCTATTTACCTTAGGGATCCTCTCCATTTACCTTGATGCTAAAGTAAGGCAAGTCTTTGAAGGCCAACGCTGGCAGGTGCCTGTTCAGGTTTACGGTCAACTGCAAACATTGCAGTTAGGTGAGCAAGCTAATTTAGCGGCAATTGCCGAGTCATTAACGCTGAATGGCTACCAAAAAGTGCCGTATATTACTCGCGTGGGGCAATTTTCTCAGTCGACAGAGCGTTTAAATATTTTTCAACGTCCTTTCTATTTTGTTGATGGTACGGGTCTTTCACAGCAGCTAAGCATTAACGTTGTCGATGATATCGTTATTTCGCTGAATGTTGATGAACAAGCTGTTACCGAATTAATGCTTGAACCACAATTGTTGGCACGTTTAGTTCCTGATAATAAAGAAGATCGTGTACTGGTATCACTAGAAGAGGTGCCTAACCAATTGATTGATACCTTATTGTTAATTGAAGACCGCAATTTTTATCATCATCATGGCGTATCCCCTGTTGGCATTTTTAGAGCCTTATTGAAAAATATCAGTGCTGGACGTACGGTGCAAGGTGGCAGCACCTTAACTCAACAGCTCGCTAAAAATATGTTTCTGAGTCGAGAACAAACACTCACTAGAAAAATTAAAGAAGCGCTGATGGCGGTGATTTTAGAGCTTAGATACAGTAAAGATCAACTCTTAGAAGCTTATTTTAATGAAGTGTATTTAGGTCAGAATGGGGCTAATGGTGTTTATGGTTTTGGCTTGGCAGCACAGTTTTATTTTGGCAAAAAAATTAATGCATTAACCAATGCTCAAATGGCCTTATTGGTCGCGGAAGTTAAAGGGCCAAGCTATTACAACCCATGGCGTAATCCAGAACGAGCCATTGAGCGCCGAGATCTTATTCTAAGGCTTATGTTTGAACAGAATTTGTTATCACGGGTAGAATTTGAACGCTCTGTAGAGTCTAAGTTATCGATTAGAGAAAGTCGGCACTTAGCCAAAAATGATTATCCTGCGTATTTAGAGGTGGTGAAAGCGGAGCTTAATCAATACCTGTCCAGTTATACTCAAAAATCAGGTATCAAAGTATTTACGGGGTTTTCGCACCGTAGTCAGCAGTTATTAGAGCAGACTGTTGCGCAGCAGTTGCCCATTTTGGAGCGCCAATATCAACAGCGTGATTTGGAAGCTGCTATGGTGGTTACCGATATTTCTTCTGGCGAAATTCGCGCCTTAGTTGGAGGCAGAGAAAGTGGCTATGCGGGCTTTAATCGGGCAACTAATGCCAAGCGACATGTGGGTTCATTAATCAAACCTGCGATTTATGCCGCGGCACTTGATAGCTATCACCAATATAATTTTGCTACTATTTTAGCGGATAAAGCGATTACCTTAAAAAGTAGTGCCGGTAAGAAATGGCAGCCTAAAAATTATGATGGAAGATACCGAGGACAAGTTCCGTTAATCGATGGCCTCATCTATTCCCTTAATATACCTACGATTAATCTTGGGATGAGTTTAGGGCTAAAGAATATTGCGGATACAATTAAAACGCTAGGATATCCGCAAAAACTTAAAATGCGCCCGTCAGTTTTATTGGGCGCTGTCAATATGTCACCACTCGAAATCAATCAGTTATATTTAGTTATTGCTAACAAAGGTTACTACCAAAAAAGCCATGCCATTACCAAAATACTGTCATCAAATAATGAGACACTTTGGCAAAAGCCAAAATCAGGTCAGCAGCGTTTATCAACGAATACGGCTTATTTGCTTGATTATGCTTTAGAACAGGTAACTAAAATAGGTACTGCTAGATCCTTAACATGGCGTTTAAACAATCAATTGGTTGCAGGGAAAACAGGAACAAGTAACGCTTTGCGAGATAGTTGGTTTATTGGTTATGACAATAAACATCTAGTCACTACGTGGCTGGGAAAAGACAATAATAGCCCGACAGGCCTAACGGGCAGTAGTGGGGCACTGCCCTTATTTGCCGATTTCATGAAAAAACAGGGCGTGGTTAATAAAAAAACAGAGCGACCTGATGAGATAGCCGCCACTTTATTCGAATTGGAAACGGGTAATGCGGTAACAGATGAATGTGCTAATACCGTTATTTACCCCGCAGTGAGTGCAGGTATTGTGACTTCGACCAGCTGTTTACAAGAAAAAGTAGATACGAGATCGTGGTTTGAAAAAATATTTGGTGATTAGCCATAACGAAAACATCCGTTTTAACTGGTTTTATATACAGTTTTTATTTTGATTATGTTATGGTGTTAAATATTATTTATGTACTTGCCTATGTACTTGCCTCAGGATCGTTATCCCCGTGGTGTTTTAATACAGGGATCCAGTCGCTAAAGCGCAATGGATCTTCGATGAGAAACTTCGAAGATGACGCTTACAAAGAGCTCCTGAGTAAACTACATAGGCATGTTTGTGTAAGTGTTAATTTAGTACCTTAGGTATTCATTTTTTAACAGAGTTTTGAATTTTTTCATTAATTCAAAAAGTAAGGGAAAGCTAATGACAGTTGAAAGTCGGTTTGTAGTAATTAGAAACGGGGTAGAGGCGAAAACATTTATGGATAAGAAATCAGCTGATGAATATGACAAAATGTTGGACATGGCTGATAACTTAAGCCAAATGTTTGAGCAATCTTCTGTTGAGTTAAGTGACAGTGCTAATGAAGAGCTAAGTATATTTCTAGCGGAACACAGAGAAGAAGTGTTAGTTGCTTTATTAGCTAAAAAACCACCAAGAAAAGTGGTTAAAAAAGTCGCTGAAAAAATCGTTGATAAGCCTATTGTTGCAGTCATTGCTAATGATGAAGTAAAACCAGCGGTTAAGGTAAAAAAGACGCGAGCTAAAGCTGCGGCAGATAAATTGAGCGAAGCCAGTTAGTTGCTGGCCAATACTCTATGGTAAGTCGTTGATGATAAAATATGCTTGAATATCAACTTATCCGCAGTAAACGCAGAAAAACATTGGGTTTGCAGGTTCGTAACGGCCATGTGACCATCCGAGCCCCTTATTATGTAACAGCAACTTTTATTGATACCTTTATTCAAGAAAAGTCTGCTTGGCTTATGCGTAAGATAGCTGAGCAAAAATCCAAAAGAGCTTTCTGTGATTTTAACCCCAATTCAAGCATATTGTTGTTAGGTGAACATTTTACCCTGAATATCTGCGTGGCAAAGCAAGCAAGTATATGCGTTAGCAATGCTTTAGTGAATGATATTGACTCATTTAGTGCATATAAAATTTTACCGAGACAACTGAATGTTGTTCTCAGTGAAAAAGTCAATCATAGGTTAACAGACTCTTTAGCTCGGGCAAAACAGGTTAAAAAGCAACTCGAGATCTATTTTAAGCAAGAGGCTAAACAGTTAATTATTGAGCGTCTTGAGTTTATGAGTAAGCAAACATCGTTGATACCGACCAAAATTAATATTCGTCAATATCGCGCTCGCTGGGGTAGTTGCAATAACCGAGGGGAAGTGAGTTTTAACTACCTTTTAATGATGACACCAATATTTGTAATTGATTACGTTATTGTTCATGAACTGTGTCACTTAGTCTTTTTAAATCACTCTAAAGCGTTTTGGCAACTCGTGGAAAAACACAGTCCCGACTATAAAACCGCTAAAGATTGGCTTAAATCACATCAAACAGAATTAAGTTGGCAAAGCCCGCAGTAAACATATTCACGTTAGGTTAATTATGTCCATTCAACACGCCAATATTTTGCTCTAATGGCCTATAACCTATAGAGCAATGAAACGATAATATACCCGTTATACCAATTTCACTAAGTTTCTTCCCACTCAGCGAGATTTAAAAGGCTTAGAGGCAAGGCATTGATTGAAGAGAATGGTTATTCCCTTGTCAAAATCAATAACGTAGCATATAAGCCTTTTAAACTCGCCCTTTGGGA
>JBAHZW010000084.1:0-12740 GCA_037132835.1 Colwellia sp.
GCCATGCATAGCGTCCCGTCAATAGTGAATAACGGGTTGGTGTACAAACAGAAGATGGGGTATGTGCATCAGTAAAGCTAATGCCTTCTTTAGCTAGTTGATCTAAATTTTTTGTCGGAATAGCACTGTTTTTATTGTAAGCACCAATATCTCCAAAACCCATATCATCAGCAAGTATTACAATAATATTGGGTAACTTTTTATCTGTTGAGATATTTGTAACTTCTATTGCATAGACAAAATTGGTTAGAAATAGAGTGCTAAATATAGCAATTAGTGTGAACTTTTTATTCGGTCCATTACCATTCATGATAAACATATTCCTCAAGCAATATTTATATTGCCATTGATTGAAAGTTATCTAAATATCAACTTTTATTGATATTTAGATAACTTTCACAGTCACAAACTACACATGCCCCAAGAAAAAAAGCATTGACTACTCTTTGCTTCTACAAAGTGACCAAAGCTATCAATCAAGTAAATTAACAACCAACCGTTGTTCTTGTTGATTTCTCATGATCACCAATTCTAAATTTCCTCGCCATTTTCTTGAACGGTAAGAGGTTAGTAGTTCATTGATGTCAACTATCTCGTCTTTACCACCAAACTCACTATCTATTACACGTAAGATGACATCTCCTTTTTTTAAGCCTCCTTCTTCAGCTTTACTCTCTGGTGTTATTGCTAAAATAACTACACCAGCAATTTTGGGCAGGCCTAAAGCTGATTGTTCACCCAATGAAGTGACTGATTTAAACGTTGCGCCAAGTAGCTCTAAGCTATCAGCGCCTGAGCTCTTTTTTGATTTGAGGTACAAATTAGGGAATTTTGGCTTTTCAGCCTTAAGTTTAAGGGAGTCACTGGTTACACCAAATTCATCCATAGGAAAGTTTCTAAAGCCAACGGTCAGTGCTAATGAATCTTTCCTGACTTGGTAGTTACCCTTTTTAGGCGATATAAATAACGGATCACCAAATGTAGAATGTGTATCGAGCCCTAATTTTTGCGCTTTGTTTAAGGCCCGCTCTGTAGTAAAAAAATTATTGTCTACTTCTTTACCCCAAAAGTTATTTAAGATAGGTTTGTGACTGGCGAGTACAATATTATGGCGAAAAATATCTTCACTGTTTTCAAACCAAACATGTGGATGAAATGAGTTATTGATGATGATGTTATTTTCAACGGTACGATTAAAGCCTTCCCTCAGTTTTAAACCGCCACCTAAGGCAACATTGTTATAAATTTTATAGTTTGAAGAGCCGTCATCTAAATCAATATCCCAACCGTGATCACACTGAAAACGATTATTTCTTATGATGATAGGATTAAGTGCATCTTTTTTGTACAAGTTGGGGTGTGTCTTAGCCAAGTTATCCATTTGGGCACGATCAGGATGCCAAAACCTGTCTCTGCCCCATGAGTTAAATGCGCCATGATCTCCTGTTTCCAACACAGTATCAAAGACATCATTATATTCAATAATATGCCCGCCCCATGTGCCTTCACTGACATTAATACCAGAGCGAGGTACTCGGTAAATAGAGTTATGGCTAATGGTTATGTCTGCTGACATAGATAGCTGCACACCGGCGACTTGTTTTTCAACTTGGCCAATATCATGAATTAAATTATCTATCGCAATAGAGTGAGCAGGATAATTTTCATTCTTTGGACCTGGCTGTAAATCCATATTTTCAACATCAACAAACTCATGGTATTCAAAGCTAGGTGATCTTACCGCTGAGGCATTGCCAACAAAGCTAATAGCACTAGCACCTATATCGTATATTTCATTGCTAGCAATTTCGGCGTTTCGGTTATAATTACTGACAAAGATGGCATTACCACCTAAGTTGTGAAATATATTATTTGCAACGCTAATATTTTCTGTACCATCTATTAATAAAGCGCCACCACGATATATTGCCCAGTCACTTCGCAGCAGTGGCTCTTTAGTTTTCATGAACGTTTGCTTGGTTTGAGTAAATGTTAAGCCCTTAATATGGATATGTTTGACTGGATTTTTGCTACCGCCACGCAGTTCTATTAAATGCTCAAGTTGGGAAATTTCGACCCTACTATTATTTAAATCTAAATCTTTGGGTGGATAAAAGTACAATACGGAATCGTTTTGATCAAAATACCATTCTCCGGGGGCATCTAATTCTTCAAAAATGTTTTCTACATAACGGTATTTTTCATGCATAGGTGATTGACGATTATTTTGAAAGCCACCATCCAGTATTAATTCGCCTTGGTCATTAACCCCTTTAATGAGGTAATGCATGCCTCCCCATCGTCCTTCATGAAGTGCATGGACAAAGCCACCTGCTGGTTTAGTCCAGGTCGAAATACGACTTGCGGATATAGCATCTGCCGCATAGCCATTAAAGACTAATACCCTTGGATCGAAATTAGGATATCTAGCCCTGATTTGTCTTTGACCATTTATAAATAATTGATCAAATTGTTCAACAGCAAGCGCCGCCTTCATTATCTGTTTATGTTTTTGCCAATTCAGTGATATTTTTTTAGCTGCACTTAAGGTAACGGTGCCACTTTTTTCTGCACCAATGATGAAAGGATGATCAGCAGTACCTGAGTATTCTGGCCCTAAAACAATGGGTTTAGTTAAATAATAAGTGCCTGTGGTTAACCTTACTTCTACTTTTTCACCTAACACTAACAATTCTTTTGCTTTTAATAACGCGTCACTTAAACGAAAGGCATCTTGCTTTATATTACCTTTGTAAAAATCCTCTTCTGGGAAAACCGATAACACGGTTATTTGATCAGAGGGAGATACAAGGTCACTTTCAGTGTTTTTCAGCTCCTTTGAGCATGAACATAAGAAAACACTAAGAAGCAATAGAACAATACGCATAGAAGGCACCTGAAATAATTTTTGACTAATTATAATGGGTAATTTAAAGAAAGGAGGTAGCGTATTGCTACCTCCTGAAATTGTATTAAAGTTAATTCACTTTAAAAAGAAGCTCTAACGCCCAGAGTAAAACGACTACCCACGTCTTCTAAACCTCTATTAACACCTAAAGCGTTGGTTTGAACTTGAACTTCATTGGTCAAATTCAGTGCTTCAATATCAATAGAAATATTCTCAGTGATATTATAACTAGCTGAAAAATCTAACTGTTTATACTCACTAGTAAATGAACCATCACCAAAGTAGTTGGTACCATTATTGACAAATTTATCTCGGTAGTTATAAGCTAATCGTGCGCCAAAAGTTTCATTTTCATAATAGGCAACCAAGTTATAACTTGTTTCAGATAAGCCATCCAAAGTCAGTAGCGGACCATTTTCTGCGGCTTGAACGTCATCCGCATGCACTACGGTAAAGTTAGCCATAAAACCAAGACCTTCAACAATAACATCAAGTGGTTGTTGCCAGTTAACCTCAAAGCCATACAAATCAGAGCCTTTACCATTATCAGGTAAGAAGCGCGTAAAGGTTTCGGTTACTGGATTATTGCCATCCATGTCGGTATAAGTGACCTCTTCTGGATTTGTTGACGAAACTACAAAAGAATCAATAAACTTCACAAAGGGAGATACCGATAGCATGCCTGCTTCGTCAAAATACCATTCAAAAGACAAATCAAGTTGGTTAGCTATGTAAGGATCAACATTAGGGTTACTTGATTTGATTTTTTTTATATTTACATCAATAGTGGTTGCCGGAGATAACACCGCTAGATCAGGACGAGACATTACCCGTGCCGCACCAAATCGAACCACCACGTCATCACTAACGTCATAACTCAAATTAAAGCTAGGCAACACTTCAGTGTAAGAGCGACTCATTGAACTCTCGGAAGTTTTTACGGTTGTTACTGCGCCACCTTGATCAAACTTAACAGTAGAAAAATCAGGAATATTACCACTTGATTCTTGGTCTGTTGATACCACACGAATACCAAAGTTGCCGCTAAGTTTATCGTCAGAGCCAGTAAAACTTAATTTTACATAACCAGATAATACATCTTCTTTGACATCGATAACGCTTGCGCCACCTTCAGTTACCGTACCGGCAGTAATTAATTCGGCCATAGAAACATGAGACAATAAGGTATCTACATCACCCGTAAGCCACTGTGTAGGGTAAGAAGCTACACCATCATAGCCATCCAAGAAATTTTTTGGTTGATATAAAGACATGTACTTACTTGCATCAAAACTACCACCTTCAATATTTGGATCAAAGGTTTCACCTAAAAGTCCCGCAAGCGCTTCTGAACTGACCGCAAGACGACGAGAGCCATTGAATTTCTTTCTTGAGCTATATTTTATGCCAAACTCTACATTATCAATAGATAGGTCATTAGTGATATTCCATTCAATACCATGATCAACATCCACTTTAAAATCAACATTTTCATCTTTAGTCGGTTGGTCAAGCGTACCGTTAAAGCCTAGAGAGCGAAAATTAGTAGCGTCTAGAGGATCATAGCTGTTTCGATATAACACTTCAGGTATACCCGAGTAGTCATTAGTAATATCATATGAAGCATCTGCACGACCGATAACGGCATGTGCAAGTCCTGAGCGAATGTTTTCTGATTTCGCCCACGCAAGTTCGCCACTAATAAGCCAATCGACATTTAGTTGATAATTACTGCCTAACGAAAAAGACGTTAAGGTATCGTTTGAATCAGTTGTTCTTGAATTATTACGGTTATCAACGCCAATCACGCCTAATCTTTCAATTAGATCGCCTGAAATTTGGCTATCATACACAGAGCCACCGCCAACAACGTTAGTCCAACGAAATGAATTTAGCGGAAGTGAGCCGACAATATCAAACTCGGAATAAAGACCTTCTAACCAGATATCAATATTGTCCGATGGGCGCCATTGGCCCGTCGCTAAAAAGGTTGTTCTTTCACGTTCTTCGTTCAATTGAGAAAAGTTTGAAGCATGATTAAATTGGTATGCTGAATCATCAATGACACCATTTTGATCATAATCTAAATTTTTGGCCGACTCCGTTGCCGGCTCTAAGCCAAAAGCTTCAAATATATGAGATTCTACCGAACGTTTATCATAGTGGGCACCCAAAGTAACACCAAAGGTATTATCGTCATTTACATGAGTATAAAGAACGGATAAATCGGGATTAGTCTCTCCAGAGTTCTGCTCATAAACGGCTTTAATACTAGTAACAAATGAACTTTCCCCTAAAGCAAGTGGGCGAGGTGTTTTTACATTAACGGTACCTGATAGCGCCCCTTCTTCCATATCAGCTGAAGGTGTTTTATAAACTTCTAATGAACTTACAAAATCTGAAGGCAAAATGGTGAAATCAAAACTACGACCACCTGTCGCTGAAGGTAAAGTTCTACCGTTAAATTGAATACGGGTAAACGCTGGGCTTAACCCCCTAATACTGACATCATCACCCTCACCTCTATTTCTTGAAATTTGCACACCACTAATTCGCTGTAAAGATTCAGCTAAATTTTGATCAGGGAACTTTCCAATATCTTCTGCTGAGATAATATCGGCAACAATATCAAGACTACGCTTTACTTCGGTGGATTTTTCTAAACTGCCTCGTATACCTGTAACGGTTATTTGCTCTATGTCCTGCTCTACCTTTTCACTATCCTCTGCATATGCGCTTAACATGACAGGTACCGTGAGTGCAGTAACCGACAGACCTTTTATTGCTAATTTGACGAATACTGCAACTTTATTATGCACAAAACCCTTTGATCTTTTTGAATAGTTCATATTAATCTCCCCATTTAATTAAGTTACCTTCTCTTACTGGAAGGTCTATGTTCATTTACATTTAAAATTATATTTCGCATATGAATTAACCTTAGATTCACACATACTCATTACATGTGCAACATATTTTTTACATTTGAGGTGTTAATATTTATTAAGTCTTTTAATTCAGTCTGTTACAAAGTTCCCCTTAATCAAGATATATTAAATAATTAAAAACAATGTGGGAAAACTTAACAAAGTGGCTATAAAAAAACAAAAAGTGTTGACTTACATTACTTAAAATACTAAGTTTTGTTTATGAAAACTAATTTTATATATAAAATAATGACATTATTATATATATCATCATTATTTTTGTTCTGGCGTTAGCCAATTGAAGTTGTCGAGGATAGGAATGAGCGTTACAAAATTTGTTTTATTAAATAAGGCTGATAATGTTTTAATTTGCTGCCAAGCATCTAAGTCAGGAGACCTTGTATGTATTGATGAGCAGCAAGTCAATATAACAGCAGACATAGATGTGGGACATAAAATTGCTCGTGACAATATAATGCAAGGTGGAAAAATTATTCGCTATGGTGTACCTATCGGCTCAGCGACAAGAAATATAGTTATTGGTGAACATATTCACTTACATAATATGAAAAGTGATTATATTCCCAGCCATACCAGACAATCAGTCGTTGGAGAGTAAAGTGAAAGGATTTTTAAGACCAGATGGCCGTAAAGGTATTAGAAATACGGTGGTCGTAGTCTATTTAGTTGAATGCGCTCACCATGTTGCCAAAACTATTGTCTCCAAAATAGATCATGCTGATGTACAACTCATTGGTTTTCCTGGTTGTTATCCTAATGATTATTCATTGCAAATGATGGAAAAGCTTTGTACGCATCCAAACGTAGGCGGTGTGGTTATTGTATCACTTGGTTGTGAAGGCTTTAACCGTGAAAAACTTAACCAAACGATTATAGAGAGTGGCCGTCCTGTCGAAACGTTAATTATTCAACAATGTGGTGGTACAAAAAGCACAATTGATCTAGGTATAGACACAGCCGCTACTATTTTAGCAAGTATTGCTGATGTTGAGCGTGTTGAGCTTCTCACCTCTGACTTAGTTATAGGCACTATTTGTGGTGGTTCAGACGGTACGAGCGGCATTAGTGCTAACCCAGCCGTAGGCGTTTGTTTTGATATTTTACTTGAAGCTGATGCCACCTGCATTTTCGAAGAAACCGGTGAATTAATTGGCTGTGAGCACATTATGGCTGATAGAGCAGAATCACCCGAATTAGGACAAGCATTAATCACTTGTGTAGAAAAGGCTGAAAAGTATTACACTAAAATGGGCTATGGCAGCTTTGCGCCAGGAAATGCAGAGGGTGGCTTAACCACTCAAGAAGAAAAATCCATGGGTGCCTATGCTAAGTCAGGTTCATCAGACATTAACGGCATCATTAAGCCCGGCGATATTCCACCAAAGAAAGGTTTATTTTTAATGGACGTTGTACCCGATGGTGAGCCGATTTTTGGTTTTCCTAATATTTCTGACAACGCTGAAATTGTTGAAATGATCGCTTCAGGTGCCTTAATAATCCTCTTTACCACAGGCCGAGGATCGGTCGTTGGCTCAGCGATATCTCCGGTGATAAAAATATGTGCAAACCCTGAAACTTATCAAAAGTTGAGTGAAGATATGGATGTTAACGCAGGGAGTATTATTGAAGGTAAAACCACCGTGAATGAAGTAGGACAAACCATTTTCGATTGTGTCATTAACGTTGCTAGTGGCGGTATGAGCGTATCAGAGTCATTAGGTCATAAAGAGTTCATTTTGACCTATAAAAAATTCAATACAAGCTCTTCATCTCATGTGATTGAGGCAATAGGGCCATCTTGCTTAAGATAAAGACGAACAGCAATTATTATCAATTGATTGATGTATAACAGGACAATATAAAGGTAAAAATAATGAGTGACTATTTTAATAATAACTTCCCTGATGTTGCAGATTTAAAACGTCATGCTAAAAAACGTATGCCAAAATTTGCTTTTGATTATCTCGAAGGCGGCTGTATGGAAGAAATAGGTGTACGGCGTAATCGTGCTGACATAGAAGCCGTTCAACTGCGTAGTGAATTACTCAAGCCTTTTAGTGGCAGTGACTTAAGTGTTGAGTTATTTGGTCATAAATATGCTGCTCCTTTTGGTATTGCGCCTGTTGGTTTGCAAGGCTTAATGTGGCCAAAATCTCCTGAAATTCTTGCTAAGGCTGCAGCAGATAAAAATATCCCTTATATATTAAGTACTGTTTCATCGAGTAGTTTAGAGCGCATTGCCGAAGTATCTGAAGGCAAAGCCTGGTTTCAACTATATAACCCAACAGATACTGTCATTCGCCAAGACTTATTGAGTAGAATAACGGCAGCACAATATCAAGTATTAGTGATTACAGTTGATGTACCAACCTTTGGCTTTCGTCCAAGAGATATACGTAACGGCTTAGCCATGCCACCAAAAATGACACTGAAAAATATTCTCCAAATGTTGTCTTGTCCGCAATGGTTAATGGAAACTGTTTTAGCAGGCAAACCCGAAATGGAAACATTAAAGCCTTATATGCCAAAAGATATGCCAACTGACCAACTCGCCGCATTCATGAATAAAACTGTGATGGGCCGAGTAGACATTGATGGATTAAAACCAATTCGTGATCTATGGCAAGGGCCATTAGTCGTCAAAGGCTTAATCAACGAACTTGATGTTGAAGCCGCTATTACTTTGGGCGCAGATGCGGTAATTATTTCAAATCATGGCGCACGCCAATTAGATTCAGGTGAATCACCTGTTAAGCCTTTACAGCGTATCTCAAAAAAATACGGCGATAAGATTAAAGTTTTTATGGATAGTGGCTTACGTAGTGGTACTAATATCGCAGGGGCTTTAGCCTCAGGCGCTGACTTTACTTTCTTAGGTCGCCCTTTTGTTTATGGTGTTGGTGCACTGGGTAATAAAGGGGGTATTCATACCATTAACTCACTCACTTTACAGCTCACTCAAATAATGAATCAACTCGGTTGTAATAACGTGGCTAACTTACCCAATCATTTAGTTAAATAACTGAAATAGAATAGTAAATAAGTCTTCATTATGAATAAAAAAATTGATACACGACAACTTGGTAAAACTTCACTTCATGTTTCGACACTGGGATTTGGTGCTGCGTCAATGGGCAACCTTTATCAAGCGGTTTCAGATAAAGAAGCACAATCAACGTTAGCCGCTGCCATAGATCTAGGCTTGAACTTATTCGATACCTCACCTCGCTATGGTGCAGGACTTAGTGAACGCAGGGTGGGTGATGCCTTACGAACCTTGCCAAAAGATCAATATATTTTATCAACAAAAGTTGGGCGAATACTCAAACCTGATGCAAAAGCCAATATTAATCAATTACGTCATGGTTTTCTAACACCAATGCCATTTGACGCCCATTATGACTATACCTATGATGGCATAATCCGCTCATTTGAAGACAGTCAACAACGCTTAGGTTTAGCGGAAATTGATATACTACTTGTGCATGATATTGGCGCTTATACCCATGGTGACAAGGATAAGCTTTATTTTAAACAATTTGAAAGTAGTGGCTATAAAGCACTCGAAGAATTAAGGAAACATGGCGCGATAAAAGCCGTAGGTTTAGGCGTGAATGAAGTAAAAATATGCGAACGAGTTATGAATATTGGACAGTTTGATTGTTTTCTATTAGCCGGTAGATATACATTATTAGAGCAATCTCCACTTCATCAATTTTTACCAAAATGTGAAGCACACGGTGCATCTATTATATTAGGTGGGCCGTATAATTCTGGTATTTTAGCGACAGGGGTGCATGGTAAAAGCATTCCTCATTATGACTATGAGCCTGCACCTAAACATATTATTGATCGCGTAGCTAAAATTGAAGCGGTATGTGCACAGTATCAAGTGACCTTAGCCGCGGCCGCTTTACAATTTCCACTAGGCCATTCAGCGATTTCATCCGTTATTCCTGGCTTAGGTAGCACCAAACGTGTGCAACATACCATCGCGTTATTCAATGAAGTTATTCCTGATGAATTTTGGCAAGCATTAAAAGATGAAAACCTACTTGACCAAGCAGCGCCATTACCAAGTACTGTGATTAATTCCTCATGAGTATCAATAATCAGTTAATCAAAACAGATTTTTCTAAAGTGGATAGTCACCAGCACTTTTGGCAATTATCACGTGGTGACTATGGCTGGCTTACACATGAGTTAACGGGGATCTATAAAGACTTCCTTCCAGAACATCTAGCCCCTGAGCTTACGACAAAAGGATTTAGCCAAACTATATTAATACAGGCCGCAGATACCGAGGAAGAGACATTATTTTTACTTGAGATAGCTAATAATACAAAGTTTGTGGCGGGTGTCGTTGGCTGGGTTGATTTGGCAGATCCACTAGCCATAGCTAAGTTACAAAACTTAGCACAAGATTCATACTTCAAAGGTATTCGTCCTATGTTACAAGATATAGATGATGTCCATTGGATATTACAGGATGAATTTACTCCTGTTTTTCAATTTATGGCAGAAAAAAAACTGACCTTTGATGCCTTGATTAAAGACACTCACCTGTCAAATATTCACATATTAGCTGAAAGACATCCCACATTAAACATTGTGATTAACCACTGTGCAAAACCTGATTTATCACGGGAGCCTAGCGAGTTTTGGCAGCAAAAATTGACCGATATTTCCTCGTGTAAGAATATCTACATCAAGTTGTCTGGCTTATTGACTGAAGCACCGACAGGTCAAGTAAGTATAGAAAGGATCCAACCATATTTTGATCATATCATGGATGTTTTTGGCTCTGACAGAATAATGTGGGGAAGTGATTGGCCAGTGATCAAGCTCAATGGCGATTTTAAAACGTGGGTATCGTTAACGCAATCGTTACTCAAGCATCACTCATTTGAAGATAAACGTAAAATCTGGGCTGATAATGCCCGAATTTTTTATCGTTTACCTATTTACAATTAATAACTTAGGGATTTTTCATGGTTATAAAAAATAAAGTAAAAGTTGCTCTGGTAACAGGCGGCGCTAGCGGAATAGGAAAAAGCATTTGTTTACGCCTCGCCCTGAAAAAAATAAAGGTTTTGGTTGTAGATCTTAACCTTGAAGCCGCACAAAAAACTGTTGAAGAAATAGTTAATAACGGTGGCATTGCCAAAGCACATGCTGTTGATGTTGCCAACAATCCACAAGTTTTAGCTTTATTTAAAAAGATCAACGAAGAGCACACCATTGATATTTTAATCAACAATGCTGGAGTCGCGCATATAGGTAACATAGAACAAACGAGCGAATCAGATCTCGACCGTCTTTTCAATATCAATGTTAAGGGAGTATACAACTGTATCTCTGCTGTTATTAACGCCATGAAAGCTCAACACAGTGGTGTCATTATTAATATGGCATCTGTTGCTGCTTCTGTCGGTATTGCTGATAGGTTTGCTTATTCAATGACCAAAGGCGCGGTATTAACCATGACTTACTCTGTTGCCAAAGATTACATTGCTAACGGCATTCGTTGTAATTGTATTTCTCCTGGCAGAGTGCATACCCCTTTTGTCGACAACTTCCTTGAAAATAACTATGCCGACAATAAAGAAGAAATGTTTGAAAAATTATCAAAAAGTCAACCAATAGGCCGCATGGGTAAACCCGATGAAATCGCGGCATTGGTCGAATACTTATGCTCCGACGATGCCGCTTTTATCACGGGTAGTAACTTCCCTATAGATGGCGGCTTTGTCACCTTAAATAATTAACTTATATTAAAGAGATTTACTCAAATGAAACTACTTCGCTATGGCCCTCTAGGCCAAGAAAAACCTGGTATTGTCGATGATAACGGTGACATCAGAGATTTATCCTCTATCTGTCAGGACATCAACGGTGTAACGATACAACCAGAGTACTTAGCACAATTAAAAGCACTCGATCTTACAACCTTGCCTGTAGTAGCCAAGGATGTACGAATTGGTGCTTGTGTTAACAACGTAGGTAAATTTATCTGTATCGGCTTAAATTATGCCGACCATGCCGCCGAATCTGGCATGCAGATCCCCTCTGAGCCAGAGGTTTTTTCAAAATTTACCAGTGCTATTAGTGGCGCTAATGACCCTATTATAAAACCTAAAAACAGTGACAAATTAGACTGGGAAGTTGAACTCGCCATTGTTATAGGTAAAGAAGCTTCATACATAAGTGAAGCGGAGGCGATAGATCACATTGCTGGTTACTGTGTCTGTAACGACGTTTCAGAACGCAGCTTTCAATTAGAGCGTGGCAATCAATGGGATAAAGGTAAAGGTTGTGATTCTTTTGGCCCTATTGGTCCCTATTTAGTGACTACCGACGAGGTTACTGATCCAAACAACTTAAGTATGTGGCTAGAAGTCAATGGCAAGCGCTTTCAAAATGGCAATACCAAAACCATGGTATTTAAACCTGCCTTTATTGTCAGCTACCTCAGTCAATTTACCACATTACAAGCAGGCGACGTTATTTCCACAGGTACTCCACCGGGAGTTGGTTTAGGCCAAAACCCACCGCTTTATTTAAATGCTGGAGATGAAATAAAACTCGGCATAGAAGGCTTAGGTAGCCAACATCAAGTGGTGCAAGAATTAAAGTAAGCAACTAATACTTAGGGACTGTTGATCTTTCGAGATTGTTTTTGCAGCGAATTGTTGGGTATTTATACAAGGCAGAGCCTTTGTAATGTGGTTATTCCACATAAAAAGGTGATAACGCCGTAAAAATGACCAACAAACGCTGTCCGAAAGATTCGGCTAAAAGCGTTTTTTCATTGTTGAGTCGTGTTTGCGTAGAATGACTAGGCTACACGCGACTCGCCGCGAATAAAACGCTTTTAGCTCGAA
>JBAHZW010000050.1:0-7748 GCA_037132835.1 Colwellia sp.
CGTGACAACTGGAATGGGCCGCTGATGTTATTGGTATTTAACCTCTTAAAACCTGAGTGCTTAAACACCTTGACTCCTTGGGTTTTAATTAGGCATTTAGTAATCTGGCTAAACCTAAAGATTTTTCAAAACGCTTATCGGAAATTTTTATTGGGGTTTTATTACTTATAAAGTTATTAGTACTTAATGACTGATACTTAATAAAGTAAAACTCTAGCTCTTCTTGTAGTTGTTGAATTTGCAATAAGAACAACTCATTTTCAGCGCTTAACTCAGAAAAATTACTGCCAAGGGCCGATTTTTCTTGTGCTAACTGGTGATGACTTTCTTTAATTTGGGCTAGCTCATCTGCAATTTGGTTTGCCAATTCTTCGCTCTGTGTTAAATCGTACTTGCATTGCTTTTCTGAGCAAACATGTTGTTTGGATATTACAACTAACTCTTCTTGCAGTTGTTGAATGTGCAATAACGACAAGTCTTTTTCAGCGGTTAAGTCAGCAACGTTGCTGTCAAGGGTGGATTTTTCTTGTACTAGCTGATGATGACTTTCTTGAGTTTGAGCTAACTCAGCTGCAACTTTTTCTGCCGCTTCATTACTCTGTTCTAGCTCACTATTTTCCACCTCACTCTTCTTGAGTAATTCTTGCTCAAACCGACTACGTTCTAAAAACATTGCCTCTAACTCTTCTTGCAGTTGTTGAATTTGTAATAACGACAAGTCATTTTCAGCGGTTAAGTCAGCAACGTTGCTGTTAAGGGTGGATTTTTCTTGTACTAGCTGGTTATTTCTTTCTTGAGTTTGAGCTAACTCAGCTGCAACTTTTTCTGCCGCTTCATTACTCTGTTCTAGCTCACTCTTTTCCACCTCACTCTGCTTGAGTAATTCTTGCTCAAACCGACTACGTTCTAAAAACATTGCCTCTAACTCTTCTTGTAGCTGCTGTATTTGCAATAACGACAAGTCATTTTTAGCGGTTAAGTCAGCAACGTTGCTGTTAAGGGTGGATTTTTCTTGTACTAGCTGGTGATGACTTTCTTGAGTTTGAGCTAACTCTTCTTGCAGTTGTTGAATGTGTAATAACGACAAGTCACTTTCAGCTTTTAATTGGTCAAAACATTCAGATAATTCCCTGGTTTTTTCAACTAACCTTTGGCAACTTTTTAAGTAGATTGTTTTTCGTTGTTCAATAGAAAAATCATCATTGTCAACGATGAGATCTGCAGCACTCATTAGGTTCTCATAAGCTTCTTGCACTACATAATTATCACTTAATGCTTGAGTTAGGGACAATTGTAATGATTGGCTAAATAATTGTTCACCTAGGGCATTGTCATTACTCGCCTTGGTAATGGCAATTGATTGTTTTTCAATGGCTAACTTTTCATTAATGAGTGTCAGAAACACCTCAATATTGGGTGCACATTGTTCATGGTCAAGCAATACTGCGCGATGTTGATTTATCAGATAAAATTGCGTTAATAATTCAATTTTTGGCAACCATTGGGTTTCCGCTTTATCCGACCCTTCAAGAGTATTACTGTTAAGTGACATTAAAAATTTTTCAGGGGTATTGTAAAACAATATAAATTTAGTGTTGTCAGCATGCTCGCTAGTATCTGCATTAACTAATTCGTCAATAGGCAACCAACTTACCTTCACTTTTTTATTGAAAGTTAATGTAGTAAAAAATGTTTTATCTAACCCTGAAAATATAATATTAGTCATATAATGCTCTTTTAATTGTTATCGCGTCCGTTATAGTCTGCCCAGTTCACAGTAACTCGGTCCACCAACCTTCATTGTTTAAGTACCACTCAACCGTTTTAGCAATACCTGTTGCAAAAGACTCTACCGGTTTGTAACCTAATTCGTTATTGGTTTTGGTGGCATCAATAGCATAACGCCAATCATGTCCTGCGCGGTCTTCAACAAAAGTAATTAGCTCTGCGGCTTTATTAACTAAAGCTAATTTTGCTTGCGGATATTTCATCGCTAATGCTGGGTTAATTTTAAACTGTTCATTTAGTAATTGGCAAACTAATTTTACAATATCTATATTTGCCCATTCATTATGACCACCAATATTGTAGCTTTCACCTAACCGGCCCTTGTTTAAGACCAGTTCAATGCCACGGGCGTGATCTTCTACGTATAACCAGTCACGTATTTGTTGTCCGTCACCGTAAACCGGCAGCGGTTTATCAAATAAGATGTTGGTGATAATTAATGGGATTAACTTCTCAGGAAAATGATACGGACCATAGTTATTTGAGCAATTAGAGGTGGTCACTTCTAAACCGTAGGTATGATGATAAGCGCGCACCAAATGATCACTTGCCGCTTTTGATGCTGAATAAGGGGAGTTTGGCGCATAAGCGGTTTTTTCAGTAAAGGCAGGATCATTCGGTCCTAACTCGCCATACACTTCATCCGTTGATACATGGTGAAAACGATGTTTTAATGGCGCTTGTCCTTTTGCTTTAGGCTCGTCAATCCATATTTTCTTAGTGGCTTTTAGCAAACTGTAAGTGCCAATGATATTGGTTTCAATAAAGGTATCAGGACCCGTAATAGAGCGGTCTACATGCGATTCTGCGGCAAAATGTACTAGGGTATCAATACGGTGCTCTTTTAGTAGTTTTTCAACTAACGGTGTATCACATATATCTCCCTGAACAAAAACAAAATTCGGGTTGTTTTCAACTGATTTTAAACTAGCGCGATTACCTGCATAGGTCAGCGCATCTAAAACGAGCACTTTATCTTGTGGGTTGTTTTCAAGCCAATAAAGTACGTAATTCGCGCCAATAAAACCTGCGCCGCCAGTGACTAGAAGATTTCTCATGTTTTTCCTCAATAAAGCTATTAGTTATTAGCTGTTAGATCTGTTTTTTAGTTCATCTAGCATGGTTGATAGTTGTTGTCGCCAATGTATTGTTTCGATACCACTTGCTTGCTCTGCACTGCTTTTGTCTATTACGCTGAAGCTTGGACGTTTTGCAGGGGTTGGGTAGGCACTTGCAGGGATTGGACGAATAGGAATAGGCTGATCCAACATGCATTTTTCAACAGCAAGCTCTTGAATTGCAATAGCAAAATCATACCATGAACATACGCCCGCGTCAGTCCAATGTAGGAACATAGTTCCAGAGGAAGGGTTCAAAGGCGCATCACTTAAAGGTTCAATATTTTCACTTGTACCTTGTACCTTGCCACTTTTTTCGACTAAACTCCAAATCATTTTTGCGAGGCCTTTTGCCCACGTCGGTGTACCCACTTGGTCATACACAATGCCTAATTGCTCTTTCTCTGTCATAAGGCGTAGCATGGTTTTCACAAAGTTATTACCATTAACTGAATATACCCATGCAGTGCGAATAATAGTTGCTTGAGCACCCAAAATATTATTTATTTTTATATCACCCGCTAATTTTGATGCGCCATAGACATTGATAGGGTTAGGCTTTTCATCCGTTTGACAAGGGGTTGTTTTGGTTCCATCAAAAACAAAATCAGTAGAAACATGGATTAATCTTGCTCCGCTTTTTTTACAGGCGAGCGCCAAATACTCACTGCCAAGATCATTGACCGCATATGCCATTTCCCGATCTGTCTCTGCTTTGTCAACAGCTGTATAAGCGGCCGCATTAATCACTATATCTGGTTGATGTAAATCGAACATATCATTTACTTTTTCACTGACCGTAATATCTAACTCCTGCGCAGAAAAAGAAATAACGTGCACATTATTAGGGCATATCTGTTCAAGTTCCCAGGCGAGTTGTCCGCCTTTACCTGTTATTAAGACTTTCATTGTTAGTTATTCGCTATTAATAAAATATATTTTTAGAGACAAAGCACAATACTAATTGCTTTATTTATTTTGTTTTAAAAGATGCCTTATCTTTTTTTAGTAAAAAATAGGCAAGTGCACATTTTCTTAATAAACCACTACCCGTCATATTTGATACAAAAATACTTGTCAGTATCTCTATCACCCCCAGTTGATATAACTTGGTGAACTTGAATTTCTGCTGTGTTCTTTGTTCAAAAGTAAGCGCTTGTTGCATTGTTTTTTCAAAATTATCTGCAAAAACTTTATAGTTTAATTTTGCATTTTTGAGCAAAGGTAACTTAGCCTTTTTCCTTGCCCCAACTACGTTTGATTCATGCTGACGGTATAACATATGAGGCTTATCGACTAATGCAATTTTTCCGTAATGACAAGCCATCAATGCTAACCACCAATCATGCATAAAGGCCTTTTCTGGAATAGGTAAGGCGATATCTAATAGTGCCCTATTCATTAACATGGTGCATCCCGAGACAACATTACGCTGTAATAGCTGCTCAATGTTGTGATGCCAATCCTTTGCTAACAGGCTAATATCATAATCACTTTCATGAAGAGTATTGAGATTATTATCAACTATTTTTTTATCCGTAAAAACAACGATAGGTTTTTTGGTCGTGACTTGTATACGGTTAACTTCATCAACACTCTCTTGTATCTTATCCTTGAGCCATATATCGTCTTGGTCAGATAACATCACGTAGTCTGCTGTCGTTAATTGTAAACCGGCATTAAAGTTTCCAATTACCCCCCGTTTACTTTTATGATTATGGTGGATCTCAATTTTACTATCTCTTTTGGCTAATTTAGTCAGTAAGTGCAGGGTCTTATCCGTAGAACCATCATCAATGATAATAAAGCGCTCAATAAGCTGAACATAATTTTTATTTAATTGAATAGAGCGAACTTGTGCTTGCAAATATTCATCGCCATTAAAGGTCGCTAAGACTATATCAATCATCTAATATCAGACATCATGGCTAAATAATGTGCTGAAACAATTAAATGGCAAAATTCTTTTTCCGCTTTAATACGCCCTTTTTTACCAAACAATATTCTCTTTTGATACGGTAATTCAATCATTTTAATAAACGCATTTTGTAATGATTTTATATCTTTTTTTTCAACGATGTACCCCGTTACATTATGTTCAACTGTTTCTTTACACCCTACATTATCAGTTGTTATTATGGGTTTTGCCATTGCACAGGCTTCAATCAAACATTGTGGCATTCCTTCTCGATAATAAGAAGGTAAAACAACGCAGTCATAATCTTTTACGATAGAGAGTACGTCATCGGTTTTCCCTAAATAATTCACTAAGGTGGTAGCATCCCATTTTTTTAACTGACTGGCAGTGATCGCCTGAGGGTTCTGTGGGTCAATAAATCCTAATAAGGAAAAAGCATAATTAGGTACCTGCTCCCCTTTTTCTTTCTTTCCTTGGTAATAACGATCTACATTCTCAGCCGCCTCAACAAACTCCATGATGCCTTTATTTTTGAGCATTCTAGCCACTAAAATAAACTTAACAATACCATCGTCTTTAGATGGAGAGCTTTTAAAGTATTGTAAGTCGATGCCAATGCCTTTAACACGAGAACAATTCGCCTTATTGACAAAATTATTTTCTAGATACACTTGCTGATCATCGAGGTTTTGAAATATTGTGTGGCTAGCCAATGGCTGTGTTAATCTTAAAAGTTTTTTTCCTAGCCATGGTTTAACCCCTTTTTCTGAAAAAATAGAGCCTAAACCTGCCACACTGTTGATGACTTTAACACCAAGAGCATACCCTATCAATGCACCATAAATATTCATTTTAGGAGTGAAATTAAGTAAAAAGTCTGGGTTTATCTGCCTAATAAGCTTGCTTAGTTGCATTACCGTTTGTAGTTCAGAAACTATATTTGCTCCCGAACGATTCACTTTAATGGCCGAAAACTGGCACCCCATATCCACTAGTTTTTCTGAACAGTCATCTTTTGGCGCAATAACATGAACACGCTCCCCCTTCGCTAAAAATTCACGAATAGAAGAACGGAAAAAGTTATGTATAAACCAAGAGGTATTCGAGGTTATTACTATTTTAGCCAAAACTATTTAAACTTTGGTGCATTAGTGAATGATAAACCCAATTGATCTTTCTCCGATATTTTCGGTTTATCATCAGAGAGAAGAGGCCAATCAATTGCAAGGGTAGGATCATCCCATTTAATTGATATTTCAGTACTCGGGTTATATATATCTGTACATTTATAAACAAACTCTGCTTCATCGCTGGTTACGTAAAAACCATGCGCAAAACCTTCTGGCACCCATAATTGACGTTTATTTTCAGCCGACAATAGCACCCCGACCCATTGGCCAAAAGTTGCTGAGCTTTCTCGTAAATCTACGGCAACATCAAAAACCTCGCCGTTTGTTACTCGTACCAATTTACCTTGGGTGTTTTCTGTTTGGTAATGCAGACCACGTAAAATACCTTGGCTAGATTTACTGTGATTTTCTTGTACAAAAACACGTTCACCGCAATGTTCGTTAAAGAGTGTCGTTCTAAAGGTTTCCATAAAAAAACCCCGTTCATCACCAAAGACTTGCGGCTCAAGTATTTTAACGTCGGGGATATTTGTTTCAATAAATTTCATATACTCTCTTCTGATTAAGAATCTGACAGCCGGTGCTTTAAAAAACCTTATGTTCTAATAAAGACAATAAATAGCGCCCATAACCTGATTTAATTAATGGCTGTGCTATCTCTTTTAACTGTTCATCATTGATATAACCCATATGAAGAGCGATTTCTTCTGGGCAGCTGACTTTTAGTCCTTGTCTTTTTTCAATGGCCCGAATAAACACGGCAGCATCTAATAAGTCATCTAAGGTTCCTGTGTCTAACCATGCGGTACCACGACCCATCACTTCTACTTTTAAAGATTTAGCCTGTAAGTACTGGTCAATCACATCGGTTATTTCTAATTCACCGCGGACAGAAGGTTTTACCTGTTTAGCAAAAGCAACGACATTCGCATCGAAAAAATACAAACCAGGCACTGCGTAGTTAGATTTAGGCTGTGTTGGTTTTTCTTCTATAGAAATTGCTGTACCACTTTCATCAAATTCAACCACACCATAAGAAGAGGGGTTAGCCACATGATAACCAAAAACAGTCGCACCCTTTTTTTGTGCATTTGCTTTTTGCAAAGATACAGATAAATCATGTCCGTAAAATAAGTTATCACCTAATATAAGCACGGCAGGGTCTCCTGCTAAAAACTCTTCGGCTAAAATAAAGGCTTGCGCTAATCCGTCGGGGTTCGGTTGTACTATATATTCAAACTTAATGCCCCAAGTACTACCATCACCGAGTAAACGTTCAAAACGATGAATTTCATCGGGTGTCGAAATGATTAAAATTTCAGTAATACCCGCCATCATTAAATTAGAGACTGGGTAGAAGATCATCGGTTTGTCATACACTGGCATCAGTTGTTTACTAACCACTTTTGTCAAAGGGTATAAGCGCGTACCTGAGCCACCCGCTAAAATGATGCCCTTACGGTTTAATGGATTTTTATTCATTTAAGTGCCTCTACTTCTTTCTTAAATTTAAGTCTCTATTATTTTAATTCGTTTACTGTGCTAACAATAATTTTACCAATGCCAAATGCCATACTGAGCAATAAGACAAAAAGTGAAATATTATAAACCACATCAGGATATTTGTTATCTTCACTCAATGTCGCTTGTTCTACTACAATCAAATACTTCATTTGACGATAAGCTTCAATTCTTGATTTCTCTAAAGAAATTTGTGATGAAGTGTAGGCTTGTAGTGCTAGTTCCATTTGTATTTGATAGTCGGTAAACCTTGACAATATTTCACTAACGGAG
>JBAHZW010000011.1:0-5111 GCA_037132835.1 Colwellia sp.
ACCTACCTCGCTAAAGATAAGTAACTTATATTTATTTGCATGAACATCATTCATTAAGCGTTTTTGCTACCAAGGTAGCTATGTAAAACAACATTAATGTGAGTGCTCACACAAATTGCATGATAACTAATTGTTAAAGAAGAACTTTTAACTCAGTTAAAAGTAGATGAGAGTCGCATTCGCTCTTCACCTTGACAAAAATAAGTTACACTTAAATTGCCTTGCTCGTTGCTGTTGCCCCGAAGCAGGATGCGTATAATACGCTTCCGAGTTTTAATGTCAACGTTTTATTTTAAAATAAAACGTAAATTTAAACGTTTACCTTAAGTCTTAAAACTAAACGTTAAGTTAACCCATTCATTTAAAAAGGAAGAAGATAACTGATTAAAACAGTCCTTTGATGATTCGTTTTGCGTGAACCCCTTGGAACTGCAGCGCATTGTAGAGAGTTTTTATTTGTGGTCAACATTTTTATGCCATAAATTAGGAACTTTATTCGTTTGCTTAACTTTCACCCAGCCCTTGTATACGTTTAACTCTAACCGTTCATTATTCGACCTTATTTCTTTTGCCAAAATTCTTTTTAAATCATGGTTCCTCAATAGTTAAGGATCACCTTGCTGCTTTTATTTGTCAATTATGTTATTTTTATCCGTTCAAAACATATATTTTATTAGCTATTACAGTATTAGGTGCCTTTATGAATATTACCAACATCCGCTCTTACAAGGGAATTAGCCCTACGATAGGTTCAAGGACTTTTATTGATGATTCAGCCATCCTTATCGGTGATATAAAGATAGGTGATGATGTCAGTATCTGGCCATTAGTGGCTGCCCGAGGTGATGTAAACACTATATCGATTGGCCAGCGGTCTAATATTCAAGATGGCAGTGTCTTACATGTAACCAGAAAAAATTTAAATAGCCCTGAGGGTAATCCGTTAATTATTGGTGAAGATGTTACCGTTGGTCACCTATGCATGTTGCACGGTTGTATTATAGGTAATAGGGTTCTTGTTGGTATGGGCGCTATTGTTATGGATGGTGTTATCGTAGAAGATGATGTTTTTATTGGCGCGGGTAGTATAGTGCCGCCAAATAAGACGCTTAAAAGTGGTTATTTGTATATGGGTAATCCGGTAAAGCAAGTAAGACCGCTAAAGGAGAGTGAAGCCGCTTTTTTCAAACAATCGGCAATCAACTATGTTGAGCTTAAAAATGACTATTTGAGTGAATAATAAGGTTAAGGTATTTTAATGTGTATGGTATTTCCTGCTGGCTCATTTTTTTCGAGCCAGCGTTCAACAGCTTCCTCTAAATCAAACTGGGTAGCACTATCGATCTCACTCAATTCTTTTAGTTGCCCTGAGTGAAAATATATAGTGACCGATTGACCTAATATTATGGCGGTAATACACCATGCTCCTTGTTCATTATTAAACACTAAATCGTCATTAAACAAGATCGCCTGATTCATACCTATGCTTACCCTTCTTTAATCGCTTTTCTTAAACTATCAATGACAGGCTTCACATCGGGTGTGATGCCATGCCAAACAGCAAAACTTACCGCAGCTTGACCTACCAACATGCCTAAGCCATCAATAATTTTAAAAGCACCTTGAGCTTTAGCCCATTTCAAAAAGGGGGTTTCATGCTTACCGTAAACCATATCATAACAAACAACATCACTCGTTATTATTGATACGGGGATTGGGGGTAAGTCACCCGTTAAGCTTGCTGAGGTAGCATTAATGACAAGATCAAATGTTTGATTTTCAGTTTCATCAAAGCCACAAGCACTAAGACGTTCATCATTAAAGTGTTGGCAAAGATCCTGTGCTTTACTTAGCGTTCTGTTGGTAATAGTTATTAGTTGAGGATTTTGTGCAAGGATCGGTAATATTACTCCTCTCACTGCACCGCCAGCACCGAGTATTAAAATTCTACTTTGCTTTAAGGTAACGCCATGCATTAGGAGATCTTGCACTAGGCCTTCCCCATCAGTGTTATCTCCATATACCTTGCCATTTTTAAACGTTAGTGTATTCACCGCGCCCGCTAATGATGCGCGCTCAGTCAAAATATCCGACAATTGAAGTGCATCTTCTTTGAAGGGTGCGGTAACATTTGCCCCCATACCACCTTGACTCACAAAACGGTTAACTGCCTCAGGAAAGCCACCTAACTCGACTAATTGCTTTTTATAACTAATGTCTTTCTGGCTTTGATTAGCAAAAATATGATGAATATCTGGCGAGCGAGATTGTGCTATTGGATTGCCATAAACGAGGTATTGTTCTAATTTTTTTTGAGTCATAGTTATTAATGAATGTGTTGTTATATTTACAGATTAACTGAATCATATATTAATGAAAACAAAAAATATCACTTTGGTATAGCTGTGACTCGTTTTTTGTCTTAACCGATGATGAAAAATTCATGGAATGTTTGTTCTAAGTTTGAGTAAATAATAAACTTTTCGCTACGTTCGAACAACACTTTCAGTTAAACCATTAATTATTTTTGACGTGGAGATATAACCTAAAGTGTCACCCTTAATAATATAGTCCACTTGTGCAGCTAAAACCGTATCGAGTGTTTGCCAAGTTTTAGCAGGGGCTTGTCCAGATAAGTTAGCACTTGTTGAAACAATAGGTTTGGTGGTCAACTGACACAAAGCAACTACATCGGGCTGACTGGTAATTCTTACCGCTATAGTGTCAAAGCACCCAGATAATAAAGGTGACAGTGTGTTTTTTTTAGGTAGTAGTTGTGTGATCCCATCTGGCCACCTCGACAAGACAAGATTAAGTTGAGCTTGGGATATTTTACTGGTATCGATGTAGGGAAGTAACTGATCATAATTACCCGCAAGTAAAATCAGTCCTTTCTCAATAGGCCTTTTTTTTAACGCTAATAAGCGCTTAAGTGCCTCTTCATTGTCAGGGTCGCAACCTAAACCAAAAACAGCTTCTGTCGGATAGGCGATGATACTGCCACATTTAAAAGCATCAACTGCATTTTTTTCGTTCACCCCTCCTCCTTCGATAATAATTTCATTCTTAATGATATTACCAAATATCACTCATAAATACCTCATAATAGATTAACTTATCGATAGGGCAGTTCTCGATTCCGTATTGAGACAAACAAGGTTATAATTGAACTCTATTTTTTAATTTCTTCGTAGATGAAGACAATTCAATTCTTTTTAAAGGGCATAAATTCATGACAGTGGGTATCATCATGGGGTCAAAATCAGATTGGCCAACAATGCAACATGCAGCAGAAATGCTTGATTCTTTAGGTGTAAAGTACGAAACCAAAGTTGTTTCAGCACACAGAACACCTCACTTACTGACAGAATATGCTGAAAGTGCAAAAGATAGAGGCATTAAGGTTATTATTGCTGGTGCTGGTGGTGCCGCTCACTTACCTGGTATGACTGCAGCTTATACTGTACTACCTGTTTTAGGCGTACCCGTACAATCTAAAGCGCTTAACGGACAAGATTCTTTGTTGTCTATTGTACAAATGCCAAAAGGTATCGCTGTAGGTACATTAGCTATTGGCAATGCTGGTGCTGCTAATGCAGGCTTACTCGCCGCACAAATTATCGGTACTAATAACTCTGAAATCCAACAGAATATCGAAGCGTTTCGTCAACAACAAACCGAAACAATACTTGCTAACCCAAACCCGGCAGAATAAATATACCTCATGAATAAAGTTCTCGTACTTGGCGCAGGTCAATTAGCTCGAATGATGGAATTAGCGGGCACACCTTTAAACTTGGATGTTAAAGCACTGGATGTATCAAGTAATAAGGTAGTAGACCCTATTTCTCCTGAAAACACCTATGGCGACTTAAAGACTGGCATTATAAATGCTGATGTAATTACCGCAGAATTTGAGCATATCGCACACAATATACTTGCAGAGTGTGAACTCTCAGGCAAGTTATTCCCGACCAGTGAGGCCATTAAAATTGGTGGCGATCGGCGATTAGAGAAAGCGTTACTTGAGTCTTGTTATGTTACTAACGCCAAGCATTATTTTGTTAAAACGAAAGTTGATTTTGATAAAGCCATTGAGCACTTATCGTTACCGATCATCTTTAAAACGGCTCTTGAAGGCTATGATGGCAAGGGGCAATGGCGATTAAAGTCAGCGGATGATGCAGAAGCAATTTGGCAAGATATCGCTTCGTTTCTTGGCGCTTCAAAAACAACCGTTATGCAAGGTATTGTTGCTGAACAAATGGTGCCCTTTGACCGTGAAGTCTCTCTAGTGGGGGCTCGTCGTGTTAACGGTGATGTTGTCGTATACCCTTTAACTGAAAATCACCACACTAATGGTATTTTAAGCATCTCATTGGCAGCCTCTGTTGATGCTCAATTACAAGAAAAAGCTGACAAGGTCTTTAAAAGATTATCTGATAAACTCAACTATGTGGGTATTTTGGCTATTGAGTTTTTCCAAATTGGTGATCAGCTATTAGTCAATGAAATAGCTCCCAGAGTGCATAACTCGGGTCATTGGACCCAACAGGGCGCAGATACTTGTCAGTTTGAAAACCATTTACGTGCTATCTGTGATCTTCCTTTAGGAAGCACTGCACTTGTTCGACCAACAGCAATGATTAATATTATTGGTGAAGATACCGTGCCGAATGCAGTACTTGCCATACCCAGTGCCACTATCCATTGGTACAATAAAGGTAAACGACCGGGTCGAAAAATGGGTCATATAAATGTCAGTGGAAGTAATGAAAAGCAGCTTGCCGAACGCTTACAGCGTTTAGCTGAGATCTTATGTAAACAAGCATTCCCTGATCTTGCCAATTTTGCAAAAACCTATCTAGCAAAACAGAGCTAAGTTATTCTTCGTGGAATAAATCAAAGACGCCTATTACCATAGACTTATCACTCTACAGTAAAGGCGGCTTTTTATTTTTAGTGCTTATGTTATACCAATTTCACTAAGTTTCTTCCCACTCAGCGAGATTTAAAAGGCTTAGAGGCAAGGCATTGATTGAAGAGAATGGTTATTCAGGAGAATATGCTCCTGCATTCTCTAAGAAGCTACATCCCTGTAGCGTCCTTGT
>JBAHZW010000042.1:0-5793 GCA_037132835.1 Colwellia sp.
TAATATAAGGCTTAATTCGTCTGATTTACCTAGTTTAAACGGTACATAATAATCATTAGGATCGTCATTCGTCGCATAGATGACGATATATTCATTCGGCGCTAAAATCACATCAGGCAAGCTAACAGGTTCAATATCATCTTTTTCATCAATGACTTGATAACGGACTAATGAAATATATTCGTCGCTATTGTTGTATAGTTCAAACCAATCATCACCGCCATCGAGATCACTGGCGACAATTTCATTGATTAACAAGGGGCCATGTACGGCGGTAATGTTGTTTGTCATAGGGGAGGGCTCAAGTGTTTGCGTAGCATCACTGCCATCAGGAAAACGACCATAGCTAAAGCCAATCAGTGCTTGACCTTTGTGCCAAGAAAATTGGTCAACTAAGTCGTCGCCATGAAATAAGCGAATTTCATCACTACTGCCTAACTTAAATGCCACTGTTTCCACCTCGGTAACCTCATCTGTTGTGGCAAAAACACGGTAAAACTCACCCGAAGATAAGGTGACATTAGGTAAGTTAAATAAGTCATTATTCTCGTCGGCCAGTGCGTAATGACTCAGGTTTACGGGGGATGTACCGGTAACATAAAGCTCAATCCAATCATAGCCGCCATCACTCGCTTTGGCGACAATTTCATTAATTCGTAGCGGTGAATTTTCATTTGTAATTGTATCCAATACACCAGTCTCGGTCGCTTCTTCATTACCATCGTCAACCGCGGCGGCAACAATTTCATTAATAACGAGTACCGACTCAATGGCTGGAACCGTTATTTCAGGCGCATCGCTTTCATTAGAAGAGTCTCCACAGCTAAATAGTAGGTAGCTACTTAGTACTAAAAAGCCAGAGGAAAAGAAGGCAGGAGATTTCATTTGTGCATCTCAGTCGTTACATCATTGGAGACAAATTTTAATAGGTAAAGGTGCAAAGAGTGTGCAGAAAATAAGGATTGTCTAATAAAGAGATAAAAAGCGTTACCTTTTACTTTGAAGGTAAGGTAAAAGGTAACGCTACAGTGTGTTGATAGATACTTAATGTTTCATGTCTATGTCATTTACTCAGAAACACTTTGTTAGCGTCATCTTCGACGTCTCTCACCGAAGATCTCTTGCGCTTTAGAGACTGGATCCCTGATTAAAACACCACGGGGATGACGATACTGAGCCAAGTGCATAGGCATAATTTATGTCAAGGTCATGTTACACGCTAGTATTGATAATGGACTTGCCTTCTGTAATATCAAACTGTTCAAAAACCTGCTCCAGTATAGACGCTTTATCTGTATCGCTTAGACTCGTGCTATTTGTCTCTGTTAATTTTTCTTCCATAAGCTCGGTTAAATAATCAGCCATAGAGCTTATTTCGTCATCACTCTGTTTTGGTGGTGGCGGTGGTGGTCTATTACCTTCTGTAGATACATTAGCTAACTCACCGATACTTTTAGCATCAAAGCCAGCGTCAGATAGAGCCGTTTCAAGTGCGGCACCCGGTTGAATATCGGCTTCTGCAAAGGTGTCGATAATACTCTGTGCATCTGCTTCACTAAGATTGTCTACATCGTATTCCGATAAAGTTTCTGAAATTAATGTTTGTTGATCTGTCGTTAAATTTTGCTCGGTGTTTGGTGGGGGAGGCGGCATTGACATACCTGAACTTACTGAACTAATCATGACTATTCTCCCCCACGCTTTTTTCGTTGAGGTGGTTTATGATTACTAAACTCTTCCTTACTTATTATGCCATCACCATCGGTATCCATCGCATTAAACATTGTTTGATAATCGCCGTGAGGAATATCATGCGATGAAAATTCATCAAAACTAATGCCACCATCATTATTGAGATCTAAGGACTCAAAAGTAGGTCTTTGGGGGCGCTCGCCTCTATTTTGCTCAGCATCATTTGCCTGAACTAGGCTCGATGTTGAGAAGATTAACGTCATAGCTAAAATTAGCTTGGTATAGTCGTTCATAAAAACTCCTGCTGTAATCGGTTTATCATCATGGGTCAATGATAACGGGAGCAATGAATAAATTGAGCTATTCATTACTCAGCAAGCATAACAACAGAAATGGCAAACAATGTGCAAATATTAAGGAAGCTGAACTTAGGGGCTGTTGATCTTTCGAGATTGTTTTTGCAGCGAATTGTTGGGTATTTATACAAGGCAGAGTTACCCTACAACACTAAACGGTAACCAGTACCATAAACAGACTGTATCCAGCCTTTACCTTCACTAATATCACTGAGTTTTTTACGCAATTTTTTAATATGGCTATCAATAGTACGGTTGTTAACAATTCGGTGGTCGGAATACATGTTTTCCATCAACTGCTCTCGGGTGAAAATACGTTCGGGTTTATTGGCTAACTGCTTCAGTAGTTGAAACTCAACCGACGTTAAAGACACTTCTTGATGATGAAACTTTACCGCCAAACGGTGTTCATCCAGTGTCAGCATATCAACCGTGTTTTCGACTGTTTGTGTTCGCCTTAAAACCGCTTTCACTCGGGCGACAACTTCTCGTGGACTAAAAGGTTTACAAATATAATCATCAGCCCCCAGCTCTAAACCAAGTAAACGGTCTATCTCGTCAACTCTTGCGGTAACCATTAAAATAGGGACATTAGAGAATTGTCTAATTTCTTTACACAAATCGATACCGTTTTTACCGGGCAACATAATATCGAGCAAAATGGCACGCGGTTGATTTTTTTTAACCCAAGGTATTACTTCATCGCCATGATGGATCAAGTGTGCTTCATACTCAGTTAACTTAAAGTAATCTGCCAACACATTAGCGAGTTTAACTTCATCTTCTACTATTAAAATTGCATTCGTCATAAGTGATCTCTAGATTAAGTTATGGCGCTTATGGGGAGCGAAACGATAATGGCTAAGCCGCCTAATCTTGCCTTTTGAGCAATAATTTCACCTTGATGAGCGACAACGATATGACGGCAAATAGATAAGCCCAAACCTGAACCACCCGTTTTACGGTTTCTAGAATTTTCTACGCGATAGAGATGCTCAAATAAGTGCATTAAATGTTTTTCATCAACGCCGATACCATCATCTTCAAAGGTTATCATAACGCAAGGTTCACTTTTTTCAGCTGATTTTTGTTTTAATTCATCAAGGGTTACAGATATTTTAAGCTGAGTTGCCGAAGAGTATTTAATGCAATTACTGATGATATTTTCATATAACTGCACTAATCTACTTTTATCGGCATAAATATTGGCTATAGGAATCTTAACATCGAGTATTAAGCTAATGCCAGCATCGGCCAAATACCCCCGATACTTTTCGGCTTCATTTTGCATCAAAGTGATTAAGTTTTGGTGCTGTTTTCGATAGCGCATACCACCAACATCAGTACTGGTGAGTATATTTAAATCATCTATTAAACGTTGTAAGTGTTTAACTTCGTCATTTGCGGATGAAATATTACTCGCTGTCAGTGGTCTTACTTTATCAAGCATCGCTTCCAACTCGCCACGTAATATAGCGACAGGGGTGCGAAGTTCATGAGATATATCGGCTAACCATCGTTTTCTTGCTGCTTCATTTTCAGCTAAAGTTAAGGCTAATTCATTATAGTCTCGGCTTAATTCATAAAGTTCATCTTGTCGATTGAGTTTGATCGATTGTTGATAATCGCCTTGGGTTAATTTATGCATGCCTCGTGTTATCAGTTTAATTGGCTCAACAATATGTCTTGCTAATGGAAAGGTAACTAAGGCAACTAACACCATAACAAATAAGGCGATAAGCCATAAATAGTACTGTTGTTGTTCAAGAAAATCGACTTCGTAACCCTGAGTAACTTGGTTGCGTTTAGCGATGGCGAAATAACCAACAATAGTATTGTTAGCCTCTATTGGGGTTTTAACATACGTTAAATTTTTACGGTAACTACCGACAATAAGCTTACCGTCAAGGTCGAGTAGGGCGTAATGGGCATCAATCTCAATTGGCCGTGGAGGTCTACCAACGCCACCTTTGGTGTGTGGCGGTCTGTTCATCTTGCCGCTATTATGGGGTGGTGGTTTATTATCTGCGCCTTTAGTCTGTGGTGGTCTACCGGCGGTTGACTCGGGCGTAAAATTGTTGTTTTTGTGCAATCGCTTGCTTTTTGGGGGAGGGGTTCTTTGGGCAACTTCAAAATCACTCCCCTCAAGTTGTTGCGATATTAATTGAATGAACTCAGGGTGATTATCTACCATTGTGTGCCAATTATTTTTGGCTTTATAGATATCTGACAGTTTAGAGATAACAGGCTTGAGGGTGGCAATCTCTTTAGATAGCACATAGTCAACCATACCTTTACCAATGCTCCACTGCATTAGTAACACTAAAACCGTCACTAATATTAAGCTAAAGCTAAACAAAAAGAGAAAGAGTTTATTTTGAATTTTCATTAGTGAGGTATTCATCCTATTGGCTTTAACTTTAATCTTTAATTTCACATGCCTATGCACTTGGCTCAGGATCGTCATCCCCGTGGTGTTTTAATCGGGGATCCCGTTTCTAAAGCGCAAGGGATCTTCGATTAGAGACTTCGAAGATGACGCTTATAAAGCGTTCCTGACTATACTACATAGGTATGTAATATAGGCATGTAATTTTAACAGAGTAGAACTGCGCAATGCGCGATACAAAGTGCTGACTTTGCCCTTTGGAGCTGAATTTAACGGCATGACGAGGCATTTAAAAAAAGGATTTTACCCCCCCTGACCTTATGCATAGCTCATAGTGGCAGACACCCATTTCAATAGCATAACAAAACAATATGCAAACAATACGCAAGAAACATGCAAGAGGAATATAAATAATAGGCATTAATGTCCAATTTTCATAAAGATGCTTGCCTATGCACTTGGCTCAGGATCGTCATCCCCGTGGTGTTTTAATCGGGGATCCAGTCTCTAAAGTGCAATGGATCTTCGATTAGAGACTTCGAAGATGGCGCTTACAAAGACCTCCTGAGTAAACTACATAGGCATGTAAAGATGTGACCTTATCTTTATGCAAAATATTTAACAATATTTTTTATAAAAGCAAAAGTATGGGGGCTGTTTAATTGTAGACTTTGTTATTGCTCCTTTAGCGATGAAATGAGGGCAACAAGGGTTAATTAAGTCACTCTTGTGTTGAGTATATCTTCATTGAGTCTTTAAACAGAAAACCAGTGTGAGGTGACTTTATACTAATATTTAATCTTAAAGTCAGTAGGTTATGATTTATTAACGCTGTAATAAGCCTCTATTACCCTTGCCCCAAGATATTTTTATAGCGCAGTATCTCTACTATAACCATGCTACACCGCTGTCGCACCAACGCCTCACCTATGTTACCAATTAAATTTATTTTGTAATTTAACTTTGAAATTGGTTGACAGATTGGTAAGTTATTGTGATTATTAGCAACAGTCTGTTTTTAGATTAAATATACTTAAAATATAGGGGATTGTTGTTAAGTCCATTTGTCTAAAAAACATTATAACTATTATAAATTTCGTAAGGAATAATTAGAATGAAAACTAAATTAGCATTAGCAATATCAAGTATATTAGCGCTGAGCGCATGTGATGATTACAAGCTATCTTCAGAAGCCGAAGGTACCCATTCAGTTGGCACTGTGGCCATTTCTGGTGACCCATATACCGGGATAACCTTATCTGCAGATATAACTGATGCCGATGGTTTTGATAAAGAGGCTGTCTATTATTCGTGGATGAGAGATGGTGTTGTTTTTAATCGCGTTGGTTCAACATA
>JBAHZW010000012.1:0-14040 GCA_037132835.1 Colwellia sp.
CGAAAACAGCAAACTGCTTTTTGTCCTTATTAATTAGCTTGTTATGATGAACGAGCCACTAAACCATCAGTGTTAAAGCTATATATGGTACTAAGTTAAAAATGAGAATGCATATTTTATAATTTGCCATGTATGAAAAATATAACGAAGGCAATTTTGAAGCACTTACACCAGTCAATTTACTATGGGTATTGATAGCAAAGTCTTTAAAAATAAAAAGGAATATTGCTGCAAAAGCTAAAATGCCCATATTTATAGCAGTACACCAACCTAAGAAAGTCGTAATTTGATTAATATCCATAGTGGATTAATTCTCCGTAAATTTGGTTCAACATAACAGCTTATTATGTATACGGCTCAGTAATGTCCGTTTCATAACTTTTATTTAATTCGCATTAATATCCCATAACTTCAATGAATTAGAAACAATAAAAATAAAATATAAATCAAAATCAGGATGTTACTGAGCCGGCTCAGTTGAGCTGGGTTTGCCAAACTCATCTTCAAAATCCACCATTTTTTCTTTCGTAAAGTCATCATAGTGATACTTATAGTCATCGTGCATTATTTCTTTCCTTTTTTTGAGTCGCAAAGTGTTAACTTAGCGTTCATCTTGTGTTTTGCTTTACACGCAGCGTTAACTTGCGCGTTGTAACAGCGAAGCGATAATACGCCTTTAACAACCAGAGCAGTTTCAATAGCAACCTCTGAGAACTCGAAACCTCGTCCACACCGACCATGGAGTTGGCTACAATGCCACGCGTCAATGGCCGAATCATCAATCCAGAAAGTAATGACACTTCGCTTAGGGGTTGTTGATCTTTCGCGGTTAAATTTTGTTCGAGCTAAAAGCGTTTTATTCGCGGCGAGTCGCGTGTAGCCTGTCATTCTACGCAAACACGACTCAACAATGAAAAAAACGCTTTTAGCCGAATCTTTCAGACAGCGTTTGTTGGTCATTTTTATGGCGTTATCACCTTTTTATGTGGAATAACCACATTACAAAGGCTCTTCCTTGTATAAATACCCAACAATTCGCTGCAAAAACAATCTCGAAAGATCAACAGCCCCTAAGATGTGCAGTTAAAATTTAGCCGACAGAGCATCAATGGGATCAACATAGCTATAACCTAAAACATCCGCCACTGGCTTATAGCAGACTTTGCCATGCGCAACATTTAATCCAGCGAGTAAATGTTCATCGTCAAATAAAGCTTGTTTTGCGCCTTTGTTGGCAATAGTCACCGCAAATGGCATGGTTGCATTGGTTAATGCCATTGTTGAAGTACGGGCAACACCGCCGGGCATGTTTGCTACACAATAGTGTACAACATCGTCGACAATATAGGTTGGATCTTGATGTGTGGTTGCTTTTGATGTTTCAAAACAGCCACCTTGATCAATCGCCACATCAACAACAACGGCGCCTTTCTTCATTATTTTGATATGTTGTTTAGTCACTAGCTTGGGGGATGCCGCACCGGGAATTAACACCGCACCAATCACTAAGTCAGCCTCAACAATCAACTGTTCAATAGCATCAGCCGTGGAATAAACAGTTTTTAAACGGCCATCAAATTCTGTGTCTAATTGACGTAAACGCGTTAAAGAACGATCTAAAATAGTGACATCTGCTCCCATGCCAACGGCCATGCGAGCAGCTTGAGTACCGACAACACCACCACCAATGATCAGTACTTTCGCGGGTGCAACGCCGGGGACGCCCCCTAATAAAGCCCCTAAACCTCCCTGTGCTTTTTCAAGTGCATGGGCTCCCGCTTGAATAGACATACGTCCAGCAACTTCAGACATAGGCGCAAGTAAGGGTAATCCACCGTCAGCGGCGGTAATTGTTTCATAAGCAATACATATTGCGCCAGAATCTACTAACAATTGAGTTTGCTTTGGATCGGGTGCTAAATGTAAATAAGTAAATAATATTTGACCTGAGCGGAGCATTTTACACTCGGCCGCTTGTGGCTCTTTCACTTTAATGATCATTTCTGCCTTGGCAAATATTTCAGCTGCGCTATCAATGATTTTTGCACCCGCATTGATATATTGTTCATTATCAAAACCAATGGTGGCACCACCATTACTTTCAACCATAACATCATGACCATTTACCGTTAACTCTTTAACACCTGAAGGTGTTAGGCCGATACGATACTCGTGATTTTTAATTTCTTTTGGTACACCTATAATCATATTGCTATCTCTTTAATAAAATTTGTTGAAACGTCTGCGCGGTATGTATAACTAGTATATGAAGGAATAACTGGATTAACCTGTCGTTGTTTTCGTTATTGCGATATATTATGTCGATAATTGAGGGTAGAGCAGAGTAATAATGATGGGTGTGGATAATTGGTCTAGTTAGAGCTATATTTAGCGAGCTTAGCGCATAAAAGTTCTCTTAAGCAGACGTTTTGTGATGTTATCTGTTTGCTAATGAGCACCTAATGGCAATTTTTAAAGATTTATAGCTGCGTTATTGATTTTGACAAGGGCGCTACATGGATAATATGTAGCTTACTAAAGAGAGTGTAGACGTTATATAAAGTGACTGATTAAATAATGTAGGAACAATCACTTTAGAGCACATTATCTTGTCTATCCTCTTAAATACTCATTTTCATCAATCAATGCTTTACCTAATAAGCCTTTGAATTTCGCTAACTGATGAATTAATTACTTCGATTGGTACAATAAATGAACCTCAATAAAAGCTTAGATCGTATTGATAAAAATATTTTAATCGCGCTACAAGAAAATGGTCGCTTATCTAATGTAGAGCTATCTAAGCGAGTTGGCTTAAGTCCAACCCCCTGTTTAGAAAGAGTGAAACGATTAGAGAGAGAACAATACATAACGGGCTATAAAGCGATGTTAAATCCGTATAAGCTTGAAGCTGCATTATTAGTTTTTGTTGAAATAACCTTGAGTAAAACCAGTCCAGATGTTTTTGACGACTTTGCCAAAGCTGTTGATGAGTTGGATGTTATTCAAGAGTGCCATTTGGTGTCAGGTGATTTTGACTTTTTACTTAAAACACGGGTAAAAGATATGCTTGCCTATAGAGAACTACTGGGTGATACCCTATTAAGATTACCCGCCGTAAGTGAAAGTAGAACGTATGTGGTTATGGATGAAATTAAATCCGCCAACCAGCTTGTTATTAAGCGCTAAAGCTTGGCTATACACTGACACTCACCGTTATTAATCACGAGGCGTTTGTTAACGTTTTCCCTGTTTGCAACGATATAATTATGGTTGATTTATGATTAATTACGTATATAAAGCACATCAACAGAGGTATACTTTATATAACTGTATAAAAAAACATGCTCCAATGGTAATTTGTTGCTGTCAACCAAGCGCTAATTTGTTACTTTATAGCAAGCGGATTAATGAGTTATCACTTAACTAGTCCGACGGGTATTCGCTTTATCACTCGTAATATTTATGACTTTATTTTCAATGGTACTTATAATTGTCTTCAGATCTTATAGAAAAAAACGATGTTTCACTTGAACCATTAAGCAATACAAAACTTTCGGGTATGCAACGTATCCTCGAAACAGGTTTATTGTTTTTTACTGTTTTTGCCATGTTCATGATGTTGGCATTATTTAGTTATGATCCTGCTGATCCCGGCTGGGCACAAACAGGTTATCAAACTGAAATACGTAACTTAGGTGGCGCGGTTGGTGCCTATCTCTCCGATTTATTTTTAAATCTCTTTGGACTGCTAGCCTATAGTCTACCGTTTGTTGTCGCCATTGTTGGTTGGTTGCTGTTTCAGCGCTTTCATCAATTGATGAAACTGGACTATTTAACCTTAGGTTTAAAACTGATTGGTTTTTTCATGTTTTATATTGGCGTAACCTCTTTAGCCAGTATGAACTTTGATGACATCTTTTACTTTTCTGCGGGGGGAATTTTAGGGGATGTGCTGAGCAAAACTTTATTACCGTATTTTTCATTTATAGGCTCAACTTTATTATTTTTACTCTTTGCCTGTGCCGGTTTTGTACTACTAACGGGGTTTTCTTGGCTTAAATTTATAGACAGTGTGGGTAAATATACTATTATCGTTGTCCTTTGGTTAGCACAACGACCAAAATGGTTTAAAAAGCACTTTGGTAGTGACAATGCGAGTTTTGTACAAAGAATTAAAGCCCATCGTAAGCAAGCAGGGCCAATTGGTATATCACAAGCTTCTGGTGCTGAAGATAATTTATCGTCAAGCAAAGCGTCCAATGATTTACCGAATCACGTATTAAATAAGGCTTCAAAAAATGAACCCTTTATTGATATCTCAGAACTCATGGCAGGGCCTGTCGTGGGAAATGTTCAAGACCATGTTAGTGACATAGAAATTACCGCCGCTTTTGCTCAGGTTGAAAAACCGAATGTCGCTGATGATAAGGTGCCCAACCCCTTAGCCCCGGTTAAACAAAACTTAGCTACTGACAATGGCCAAGTTAACTTAGTGGCGGTTGATAAACCTGCTGTGCCAGAAATGCCCTCTATCGATTTACTTGATAGACCTGACAAAGCAAAAAATCCTATCAATCAAGACGAATTAGAACAAGTAAGCCGTCTTGTTGAAGCTAAACTGCTTGATTTTGGTGTACAAGCTCAAGTCGTTTCTGTTTATCCTGGCCCCGTGATCACACGTTTTGAATTAGATTTAGCACCCGGTGTTAAAGTCAATAAAATAACCAGTTTAGCAAAAGATTTAGCGCGTGCTTTATCGGCTATTAGTGTACGCGTTGTGGAAATTATACCGGGTAAATCTGTCATTGGTTTAGAGTTACCGAATATACATCGTGAAATTGTCTATTTAAGTGAAGTGATTTCCTGCTCTGCTTTTACCGAATCATCGTCTCCGCTTGCTATGGTGTTAGGTAAAGATATAGCCGGTGACCCTGTCGTGGTCGATTTAGGTAAAATGCCACATTTACTGGTTGCGGGTACAACGGGCTCGGGTAAATCTGTTGGTGTTAATACCATGATTGTTAGCTTGCTTTACAAGTCGACACCTGAAGATGTGCGCATGATCATGATTGACCCTAAAATGCTTGAACTTTCAGTGTATGAGGGCATTCCACATTTATTGGCTGAAGTTGTTACTGACATGAAAGACGCCGCGAATGCCTTGCGTTGGTGTGTGGGTGAAATGGAACGTCGATATAAAGTGATGTCTGCCTTGGGTGTTCGTAACTTAAAAGGCTATAACAAAAAAGTGCTTGCCGCTATTGCTGCAGGAGAGCCGATAATTGACCCTATATGGCAACCCAATGATGGTATGGATCAAACACCGCCTATATTGGAAAAATTACCCAGTATTGTGGTGATTGTCGATGAATTTGCCGATATGATGATGATTGTTGGTAAAAAAGTAGAAGAGCTTATTGCGCGTATCGCCCAAAAAGCACGTGCTGCGGGCATTCATCTAATACTTGCCACGCAACGTCCTTCTGTTGATGTTATCACTGGTTTAATCAAAGCGAATATTCCCACACGTATGGCATTTCAAGTATCGTCTGGTTTAAACTCTCGTACCATTTTAGATCAGCAAGGAGCAGAGCAGTTACTTGGTATGGGTGACATGCTTTATTTACCACCGGGTACGGCTGTACCAACACGTGTACATGGTGCCTTTGTTGATGATCATGAAGTACATGCGGTAGTTAAAGATTGGAAATCTCGTGGTCAACCTAATTATGTTGACGAAATCCTCTCTGGTGAGCATGAGCAAGATATATTATTGCCGGGTGAGCAAGCCGAAGGGAGCGAATCAGAAGAAGTTGACGTACTATATGATGAAGCGGTAAGTTTTGTCACCGAGAAACGCCGCGTTTCAATCTCCAGTGTACAAAGGCAATTTAGGATCGGCTATAACCGTTCAGCACGCATTGTCGAGCAGATGGAAATGCAAGGAGTGGTCTCTACACCGGGTAACAATGGTGCACGTGAAGTATTAGCGCCACCACCCGTTCGCGACGCTTAAGCGCAAGGCCTTTTACTGTCTATAAATTTATTAGCAGAAAATCACTCACTAGAAGAGAAATATGAACATCAACTTTATCATTCAGCCGCTGATCCGTCATCTTGCCATCACAAGTGTATTACTGCCAGTACTGAGCATTACTCAACCAATGGCGCAAGCCACGGCCTATGAAACACAAGCAGCCACTACGAGTAATACTCCTTCTGCAGCTTCAATAGTATCGCCATCGGAAGAAGTTAAACAAAGCTTAATGACAAAACTGGCTAAATTAGCTTTTTTTAGTGCTGATTTTAGTCAAGAAATTCTTAATGAACAAGGTGAGCTACTACAAACAGGCGCAGGTAATTTTGCCATTAGTAAGCCAAACTTAGTGAATTGGCAAACCACAACACCGGATGAAACCTTAATTGTTAGTGACGGAAAAACGTTGTGGTTTTATGACCCTTTTATTGAACAAGTCAGTGCCTTTAGCCTTGCTAAATCTATTCATAATACGCCAATATTATTACTGACTAGTGATGATCCCACGCTGTGGCAACAATACACGGTTATTGAGAAACTTGTCGTTGAGCAAGGTCATGTTGAAGGTAAAACTGAAATTGGCTCAATTTATGTCGTTATACCAAAAGATGAAAGCAGCCAAATTAAAAAGTTAACCCTGAGTTTTACCAAAACAAGCAGTGACGATGCTAACTCAGGCCAGCTAAGTGAGTTTTCATTTCAAGATGCAACGGGACAAATTAGCCAAATCACCTTAAGTCACTTTAATAATAAAACAAAACCAGCCGCTGAATTATTTACTTTTACCTTACCTGAAGGTGTAAGACTTGAAGACAAGCGATAACTCAACATCAGCGCTGGAGGACAGTGCAGGGCAACAAAATTCTTTATTTGATCTTGCTCATAATCACACCACTGATGACCCCATTGAAAGCTCATTAAGTCAAAGTGGTATAAAAAGTCCCCACAGTTTTATGCCGCTGGCGGCTAAAATGCGCCCAAGAACGTTAAGTGACTATGTAGGACAACAGCATATTCTAGGCTCAGGCTCACCTTTAGCACAGTCAATTGAACAAGGTCATTGCCACTCACTTATTTTTTGGGGGCCTCCAGGCAGCGGTAAAACCACGCTAGCTGAAATTATAGCTCAGCATGCCAACGCTGAAATAGAGCGAGTATCCGCGGTAACCTCGGGTATTAAAGAAATACGTAGTGCGATTGAAAAAGCCAAGTTACGCGCGCAAGGTGAGGGTACAAATAAGCGCAGAACGGTATTGTTTGTTGATGAAGTTCACCGCTTTAATAAATCTCAGCAAGATGCCTTTTTACCGCATATTGAAGATGGCACCATTATTTTTATTGGCGCGACTACAGAAAACCCTGCCTTTGAGTTGAATCAAGCATTATTATCGCGTGCGCGTTTATATACCTTAAAAAAACTGACTACTGACGATTTACATCAAGTTTTACAACGTGCTGTTACCTTGTGTGAAAACGAGCAGAAAATCACTATTGAACTTAATGCAGAGGCAAAACAAAGCTTACTCAACCGCAGTGACGGTGATGCCAGACGCTTACTTAACCTATTAGAAAATTGTCTTGATAGTCTTAATATTGAACCGACTAAAACTCAAGATGATTCGGTTAATATAAAAGCTGATCCACACGTTAAGAGAAAAGTTATCTCGGTTAACTTAATCGCCCAAGTCGCAGGCAGTAAAATAGCGCTGTACGATAAAGGCGGCGATGCCTTTTATGATTTAATTAGCGCCTTTCATAAATCAGTGCGCGGCTCTAGCCCCGATGCCGCTTTATATTGGTATGCGCGTATTTTAACCGCTGGTGGCGATGCTCTTTATGTGGCAAGGCGTCTACTTGCTATTGCCAGTGAAGATATAGGTAATGCTGATCCGCGCGCTATGCAGTTGGCGATTAACGCTTGGGACACCTTTCATCGTATCGGCCCCAGTGAGGGGGAGCGTGCTATAGCACAAGCAACGGTATATTTAGCGCTCGCGCCAAAAAGTAATGCGGTATACCACGCCTTTAATAAAGCTAAAATGCTTGCGCAACAAACTTGTGATTTAGATGTGCCGCTACATTTAAAAAATGCGACAAGTAGCATTACCAAAGCATTAGGGCATGGCAGTGAATACCGCTATGCCCACGATGAAGTCAATGCTTTTGCCGCTGGCGAGAATTACTTCCCTGAAGCATTGGCAAGAGGTGATAATTCACAGACTTGTTTGTATCAACCAACAGATCGCGGCTTAGAAAAACAACTAAAAGAAAAACTTGAGTACTTAAACCAGCTTAATAGGAACAGTAGTGACCAACGTTATTAATAATTACATGTTATATGCTTTTGTTGCTCTTGGCGGGGCTTGTGGCGCAAGCTTACGTTTTTATATTTCACAATTAGTGTTAAATTGGCTCGGAAAAGGTTTCCCTTTTGCTACATTGATGGTTAATATCATCGGCTCATTTACGATGGGGTTATTATATCAACTAATAGAACATGAAGTTCTCAATGTTAACGTGCATAAAACCTTAATAGGTATAGGGTTTTTAGGTGCGTTTACCACCTTTTCTACATTTTCATTAGACTCCTTGTTATTATTGCAACAAGGGGAGGTATTAAAAGCCACTTTAAACATCTTACTGAATGTTTCATTGTGTATTGCCGCAGCAGCGCTTGGTATGTTTATGGTAACTACTTTCATAAAGTAGCACTATCTCCTAAGGGCGGTAAATATTACCGCCAAGGCTAAGCCAACCGAGTAAAAAGAAAAATAAAAACGTTATAAAATGAATAACCAAATACTTTAATAAAAAATGTGAATAATTATGCTTGATGCAAAACTACTTAGAACTGATTTAAATAATATCGCTCAACAACTTAATAAACGTGACTTTAAACTCGATGTCGCTTCATTAAGTGCGTTAGAAGAGCAACGTAAAGCGATACAAATAAAAACACAAGAGTTGCAAAGTGAACGTAATACACGTTCAAAGTCTATCGGCCAAGCAAAAGCACGTGGTGAAGACATTGCGCCTTTATTGGCGAAAGTAAGTCAATTAGGACAGGATTTAGATAACGCTAAAACTGAACAAGACCAAGTATTATCAGCCATTAACGATATTACTAGCGCTATTCCTAACTTACTTGATGAGTCTGTGCCTTACGGAAAAGACGAAGATGACAATATTGAATTAAAACGTTGGGGTACCCCACGTAAATTTGATTTTGACATTAAAGACCATGTAGATTTAGGTTATTCAATTGACCACGGTCTAGATTTTGAAAGTGGCGCTAAACTCGCAGGTACACGCTTTGCTGTGATGCGTGGAAAAATAGCGCGATTACATCGAGCTATTGCACAGTTCATGCTTGATACCCATACTGAAGACCATGGCTACTTAGAAATGTACGTACCGTATTTAGTGAATGCAGATTCTCTTTATGGCACAGGTCAACTGCCTAAGTTTGGTGAAGACTTATTTCATACTGATTTGTCGAATAAAAAATTCTCATTAATTCCTACTTCAGAAGTACCCTTAACAAACTTAGTTCGTGATGAAATTGTTGATGAGGAGACTTTACCTATTAAAATGACGGCACATACCCCGTGTTTTAGAAGTGAAGCGGGCTCTGGTGGTCGTGATATTCGAGGGCTTATCAGGCAGCACCAATTTGATAAAGTTGAAATGGTTCAAATTGTTAAACCAGAAAACTCAATGGCTGCTCTTGATGAATTAACTCGCCATGCGGAAATTATACTTGAAAAACTTGAGTTACCTTATCGTACCGTACAGTTATGTAGTGGTGACATTGGTTTTAGTGCCACTAAAACTTTTGATTTAGAAGTGTGGTTGCCGGCTCAAGATACTTATCGAGAAATTTCATCCTGTTCAAGTATGGGCGATTTTCAAGCGCGTCGTATGCAAGCGCGTTTTAGAAATACCGAAACCAATAAAACAGAGTTACTGCACACCTTAAATGGCTCAGGATTAGCAGTAGGGCGCACTTTAGTTGCTATTTTAGAAAATTATCAACAAGCCGATGGCAGCATTACTATACCCACAGTCTTACAGCCTTATATGGGCGGGGTAACGAGCATTGGTAATACCACATAGGTAGAAAAGTTAAGCACATCTATTGAGGCCTACTAAACCTGTTACTAATCAAAGCGATCTCTAACAAAACAATCTTGATTGATAACGGGTATATATAAACGCGGGGGAATGAGCAATGCATTGTGGTGATTAAGCGATCGCGAAAACTCAAAGTATACTCTTGATGATGATATCAAAATAAAACTTATCAGTACGAGGGACTTAGTGTTTAAATAGCGTATAATTTTTTATGATTTATTGATAGAAATCAGTCTTATTATTATTATTTACTGATAATTACCCTTGAAAATGTTACAATCCGTTTAATTAATCAACAGAGTGAGATTGAAAATAGTAATGCAAATTAAATTAACCAAAGACATAGTATGTGGCCCTGACACCTGTTTTATTGGTGAGGAATATGAGGCAATATTGATATTACCTCGTTCGACAACGGTAGAGTTTGTTGCTGAATCAGGTCGAAAAATTAGAGCTTTTAATTATGAATATGAGAATATAACGCCTCCTACTGACACCTAGTCAGGCATTCATAAAAGATTATTATCCTTCCTGCAATAAGACGTAAAATTAAGAAATCCATAAACAGCCATTTTTTTTACTCTACAAAGTAGTGAACGTCTTGCTCTCATTAAATTAACGGAATATAATGCGCTTTCCCCGAATACTTACAACTTAACAACCTTTTTTTAGGTGTTTTGTTCTTTTTTATTCGAAAGTTAAACCCGCAGTATATTTTAAGATGAAAGTGCCAAAGGTCTGTTCTTAAGTCAAACAACTTCGATTAATGGTAACGTATTACTCATTAGTCATCAAAATGCCCGTTATTTAAGTAACGGGCTTTTCGTTGTATCACGCTTAAACGTTATTGCGGCTAATGAAGTCACTGTGCACTGTAAATTATTAAAGGTTTTCGCGTAACTATATGAACATGAATATACATTCAAATAAGCTAAAGAACAAAAAACGTAAACCGCACCTACTAGCCTTATCACTCGTAACCGCTTATTTATTCTCTAGTCAAGCTTTTGCTCAGTCCTTAGCAATACAAAATACTCCTGATGACTTGCCAAAGACATTACAGCAAGAAAAAACCGAGGTGGTATTAAGCCCAGAGATGAGTATTGACAATATTGAAGAAGTGTATCGGGAAATGCCGACCAATAGTCGCTGGGAGAATTTAGCACCCACGATTGACTTTTATCAATCACCTTATCAAATGTCTTTATTTTCCCCTAAAAACGGAGAGGACAGTGAAAGGTTATGGTCCCAAACAAAATCAGTCTTTGTCTATGGTTTCGGTGTTATAGGTATCATTTCTTTATTACCGGAAGATGTTTCTAACTGGGATAGTGAACAAAGTATATTCACTAAATGGACTGATAACGTCAAAGACGGTCCTGTGTGGGACAGAGATACGGTTATATTGAATTATGTTGGACACCCCTATTTTGGTGGTGCTTATTATCAAGTAGCGCGTAAATCAGGTTATCGTCAATGGGATGCCTTTCTCTATTCCGCTTTCATGTCAACATTCTATTGGGAATTTGGCATAGAATCCTTTGCTGAGATACCTTCCATTCAAGATTTAGTCATTACTCCTGTACTTGGTTGGGCATATGGTGAGTGGGCTTTTAATACTGAAATGGAACTTAGAGCTGAGGGTGGCGATATATGGGGATCGAGTATGCTCGGAAGTACCGCATTATTCTTTTTGGATCCAATCGACTATATGAGTGTTGGTATTAATAATATTTTAGGTAAAGAGTTTATTCGTTCTGGTACTGGTTTTATCGACATTAAAGAAGTCCCTTATGGCAATACAGGCCAAACAGATAAGCAAATAAACTTTAATGTGACGATACAGTTTGGCGATGGCGGTCATTATTCCCCAATGCGTACTAAAAGACTAGCGCGAAGAAAAGACCCCGTTGATACCGGTATTATTGGGGTGAGTTATGGCATGGGCACTACTCAGCTAGATGATCTATGGGAGGTAGCTGGCGATACTACGTTGGAGTATAGTGTTGGCTTATATTTTTCACCTCAATTTTCAAGTAGGGCTACATACTCTAAAGGCAAGTTCACTCCGAATTTAAGCACAACTGAAATAAACTATGAAAACTATAGTGTAGACAGTCAATATTATTTCAATAGTGAAAAAAACCTAAGACCTTATTTAACCGCTGGCTTTGGTGAAACATTGTGGGCAAGGGAGGTTGAAACAAAAAAATTCCAATTAAATGCGGGCGTTGGCGTACATTATAAGCTTAATAATAATTTCGCCGTGCAGCTAGATTGGCGTCTTTACCACAGTACTAATATGAAAACTTCAGATCATAATACCAGTTTACGATTAGTGTATTTTTTAGGTAAAGGGCAGCGTTAGTTAGCATGGGCGCTTAACTTGTTCTAGCCTAATCGATACGATACAAATAGCTTGTCGCTTGATTGGCAAGTTTACAATAATTATCATATGCTAAGACCATCCCTCTCCTTTTTTGAGTGGTTATGGATACTAAAACGCTCACTATTTTACTCTGCTTACCAACTTTTATTGCTTGTCAAAGCAATAAAACACTCCATATTAAGGAGACTCCAGTAGGTATAAACTTATACCTAGATAGTCAGTTTTACTCACAAAACCTCATTGAAACAGAGCAAGCGATCTTCCAACTTAATGATAAAATGCGCACTATGGTGCGGACAAAATTGATGGATGATTTTAGTGCACATAAAAAAGCACGTATTTTACTTGAGCACTTGTTTAATGAAGAAAACATCGGCTTAAGTTATGATGGAAATGCTAATTTTACTGCTGCACAAACTTATCAACGAAAATCAGCTAACTGTCTGTCGCTCACTATTATGGCTTATGCTCTTGCCGATGCAGCTAAAATGAGTGTTGTTTTTAAAGAGGTAAAGGTCCCTGAGTACTGGGTACGAAATGGTCGATATAACTTGTTAACAGGCCACGTTAACTTATTAATTATAGATAATGATAGTGTGAATAATCGACTACATTGGCGCCATTCTGTAACAAAAATAGACTTCGATCCTTTTATTGCTAAAAAGCAGTTCCCTTCAAAAACCGTGCAAAAGAATACCATTATGGCGATGTTTTATAGTAATAAAGGCGCAGAGGCCCTAGTAAACAATGATTATCTACGGGCTTATAAGTACTTCAAAAAAGCCACCACTACAGATAATAAATTTTCGTCCGCATGGGCAAATTTAGGGGTTTTATATAAAATTTCTGGCTATTTCGAAATGGCCGAGTTTGCCTATAGTCACGCAATTAACTTAAAAAAAGACAATTTAACATCACTCAGTAATTTAGCCTTATTACTTAAAATGCAGGGTCGCCAAAGTGAAGCGGCACCTATTGAAGAACACCTGAATAAACTGCGTAGAAAAAATCCGTATTACCATTCATTGCTTGGTGATGAAGCACTTTTTAAGCAATCATATCAACAAGCGATACAGCATTACAAAAAAGCTATTCAGCTTGATGATGAACAGCATGAGTTTTATTTTGGCTTGGCAAAAGTTTATTACCAGCAAGGAAAATTTACACTGTCTAAAAAGGCTATGAAAAAAGCGTTAGGGTATACCAAGGTAAAAAAAATGAAAGACCACTATACTGCTAAGTTAAATTTTATTAACAGTAAATCTAATCGTTGATAAGTCTTAAATAAAGGCTCTGTGTAGTATACTCAGGAACACTTTATAAGCGTCATCTTCGAATGAAGTGGTCAAGTAAAATTGGCCACGGATTTGTAGCTAAGCCAATACCTTCGCTCTGATTCATTGGGACTTAATCCTGCATTGTACGTATGTGGCCTAGTCTGATTGTAATAAGTCATGATGTAATTAATTATCGCTTG
>JBAHZW010000118.1:0-29613 GCA_037132835.1 Colwellia sp.
ATTTAACCACGAGAGGTCAACAGTACATAGTGCTAATAAACATTAACTTTCGGGTTTTTCTATCTCACTTATTCCTTCTTGTACCATTTCACTCACATGTTCTAACTTTTCTGCAATAATGGTTTGAGCATCAAATAATCCGCGATTATAAAAATAAGAACCGACTTCTTTGGAAAAAAAGTCAAGTAGAAATTCGGCATCAAACTGTCCAAGGTCTTGGTCAAGTTCTTGGGCAAAATACCCTTGAATTTTTGTGACTAACTGCTCTATTTCAACACTTGAAAATTTTATTGTACTCATCGTTGTTCTACAAATATAGGCTGTTTACCGAGGTAGTAAGTATACCTATTATTTAATATTAAAGCTGGGCGAGTTATGTTACAAAATAAGCTATTTAATTACTACCCATGTTATTTTACTGCCAATAGCAGAAAAGCATTAATATGGTGCTGCATAACTTGTAATTCATAAATCATGTCGTTTAGCGATAAGTTATCTATAAAAGCGTTGTTTTCATGAGGTAATAAAAAATGAAGAGTTTAAAAAAATGGTGGAATACTGATTGTGAATTTTGTCGAAAATCGAGATTAGTCATAATTTGGCTTATACTCATGTCAATTCTTGATTATTTTTTCTTTCAGGTATTATTTTAAACGTTAACAAAATTGCTTAATTAACCTTAGCCGCTACAAGGAGTAATATTATGACACAAGGACTACGTTGGAACGATTCACTAGAGATAGCTTTAGATTTAATGGAACAGCATGAGGACGTTGATCCTTACAAGTTGCACTTTACCGAATTAAGGCAATGGGTACTCGATTTAGAGCGTTTTGACGATGATCCCGCACATTGTGGAGAACGAGTACTTGAGGCGATTCAATTAGCTTGGATAGCGGAAGTTGATTAGTTATTCCTATCCGCATAAGAATGTGTTCTCTTTGCAATAGTTTAACGTCTTAGAGACAAGGCATTGCCTGAAGTAACTTTTCAAAACGCTGATCAGCGCGAATGATTTTATTTCTACTCTTTAATTCCTGACTTATTAAAATTACCAATGACGTCGTTATTTAATCATGAGAACCACTATTATTCCTTGGATTCAAATAATAAATGCCTTGTACTTGGCAACTTATTCTCAGGCTAAAACAGACCTGATAATATAGCGAAACGGGTATTGTTTAGAAAAATATGAGCCTGAATAATACCCGTTATCCTACATCGCTCAGTTATCCTGAAACGGGCATAGGCAATAGAGCGAATGTGAGGGGGGATAGCATTAGTTATTTAAAGAAATTTCCTCTATAATGCGACCGAAATTCATGCAAACACTATTCTCGTCGCATTTACCTGCGGCCGAAAAACATTAATACCAATCCGTATAAAAAAATATTAATACTAATCCGTATAAATAAGTGGCTACTTCTTTATACATTAATACGGTATTGCTTAGACTTTTAACTTTAATTATGAGGAATTTACATGGCTATCGAACGTACTTTTTCAATAGTAAAACCTGATGCCGTTGCGGCAAATTTTATCGGGCAAATCTACAATCGTTTTGAAACGGCGGGTTTACAAATCGTCGCCTCGAAGATGGTACACTTAAACAAAGAAAAAGCAGAAGGGTTTTACGCTGAACATATCGGACGTCCATTCTTTGAAGGCCTTGTTGAATTTATGACGTCAGGTCCTGTCATGGTTCAAGTCCTAGAGGGCGAAAATGCGGTGCTTAAAAACCGCGAGATCATGGGCGCTACTAATCCTGATGACGCGATAGCGGGTACTATCCGCGCTGATTTCGCCAATAGTATGAAAGAAAATTCGGTACATGGAAGCGATGCTTTAGCCTCGGCAGCACGTGAAATTGCTTATTTTTTCTCTGATGACGAAATTTGGCCACGTACGCGTTAGTTTATTATCAACAATTTTTCAAAATATTTTATTGAAATATGAGTAAAATCTAAGTGTTATTTTTAACAGATAGTAATGCGTTAAAAATAGCACAGGAAAATTGCGATTGTTGCTTGAAAAGCGTACAATTCGCGCCTTGTTTTTTTAAGCTAGGTTATGCGTGTTATATAACCGTATACACTGTGTAGCTTAATATTCGTTATTGAGAGTTTGTTGTATGAGTGATGTAAGTAAAAAAGTAAACCTACTTAATTTTGATCATAAAAGTATGCGTGCATACTTCGAGTCCATTGGCGAAAAGCCTTTTCGGGCAGATCAAATGATGAAGTGGATTTATCATTTCGGTTACAGTGACTTTGATAAAATGACAAATATTAATAAGAAGTTGCGAGAAAAATTACAACGAAATTGCGTTATAACAGCGCCTGAAATTTCTGAAAAACAAGTGTCAACAGACGGTACTATTAAATACGCCTTAAAACTTGAAGGGGGTCAAGAAGTCGAAACGGTTTGGATCCCTGAAAATGATCGTGCTACTTTATGTGTGTCATCTCAGGTAGGTTGTGCATTGGAATGCACCTTTTGTGCTACCGCACAGCAAGGTTTTAATCGTAATTTATCAATGGCTGAAATCATTGGCCAAGTGTGGCGTGTGGCCAATGATATTGGTGCAACTCGTATTACGGGTACTCGACCTATTACCAATATTGTTATGATGGGCATGGGTGAGCCCCTCTTAAATATGAAAAATTTAATACCTGCACTTGATACTATGTTGAACGATTTAGGTTATGGCTTGTCTAAACGCAGGGTGACAGTGAGTACTTCGGGTGTTGTGCCTGCATTAGATATGCTTAAAGAAAAAATAGATTGTGCTCTCGCCATCTCAATTCATGCGCCAAATAATGAGCTACGTGATGTATTAGTACCGATTAATAAAAAATATCCTTTAGAAGATTTTATCGCGTCTGCAGGACGTTATATTGATGGCTCAAAAGCGAATAAACAAGCAACAATTGAATATGTTATGCTTGATCATGTTAATGACAGCACAGATCAAGCACATGAACTAGCACATGTTTTAAAAGGCTTACCCAGTAAAATTAACTTAATTCCTTTTAACCCATATCCGGGATCGTCCTATAGTCGTTCAAGTAATTCCCGTATAGATCGTTTTGATAAAGTATTACAAAGTTATGGGTTAACGGTTATCACTAGACGAACCCGAGGTGGTGATATAGATGCTGCTTGTGGGCAGTTAGCCGGGGATGTTTTAGATAGAACCAAACGACGTCGTTTTAATACAGCGAGGAACGTAGAAACAAGTGCATTGAAAGATCAAGCTAAAGCTGACACTATCTCTGTTAAATCAATCTAAACAACAATATCACTATTTTAGTAGTGAACCCCCAATAAAGGCAGTAAGTAATTGTATATTATAAATAAATATATTTCAAAAAGTGCTTTTTCAGCATTTGTAATATTGCTCACAAGCTCACTGTTAACGGGTTGTGTTACTCAACGTTTTGAAAACAATGAGCCGATTGTAAAAAACGAGGCAAATCGTGACGAAATGGCAGCAACCCGTATTTCTTTAGGGTTAGGTTACTTAAATATGGGTAACATGTCTCAAGCAAAACTAAACCTTGAAAAAGCAAAGAGCTTTTCACCCAACTTGGTACAAGTACATACTGCTTTTGCCCATTATTATGAAACAGTCGGTGAAGAGACCCTTGCTATCAAGTCATTTGAAAAAGCTTTATCCATAGAAGCTGATAGTGCCGATACGTTAAATAACTACGGTGTGTTTTTATGTCGTCAAGGTAACATTACCGCCGCGGAAGTTCAGTTTTTAAAAGCGATTGCCGTGCCAAGTTATTTACTGGTAGCACAAAGTTATGAAAATTTAGCTTCATGTTACTTGAAAAAAGATGACTTTGAAAAAGCAGAGAGCTATCTCAATAAGGCTATTCTTCATAGCCCAAATAGAATAAGTACGTTACTGCAAATGGTTCGCTTGCAGTATGCGATGGGAGATAACAAAGAGGCTAAGCGTTATTTACAGAGATTTGAGCGAAATACCCAACGCTTTACTGCTGACTCATTAGCGTTAAGCTATAAACTTTATTGGAAATTAGGGCAGCATCGCACGGCACGTAATTACGCCAATATGTTAGTGGATATGTATCCTCAGTCATGGGAGGGTAAACAATACTTACTCAATGGGCTTGATAATATTGCTGCGGATGACTTAGCAAAAAGGTATCAACTTAGCGAGAACCAAAAAAATCAGCAATTATCTTTCGTCAGTAATAAGCGCGTAGTCAGACTTTCACCGAAAAAAGTGAGTGACACCCCCTACACCGAGAGTGTTCAAACAGGCACAACTCGACCCGTAACTACTCCTACAGTGGCAGTGAGTGCTTCGCCCCGTGTGGTCGCAAGTGCAACACAAACACCCCTTAGTTCGGGGGTTATTGTATTGACTACCGTAGCAAGTGAAATGGACCCAACATCAACTACACCTATAGCAGCGAAACGTGATGTGCCTTTACCTGAACCAACGATAAAGCCAATAGCTGAAACGGTAACAACCGATATTGTAGTAGCTAAGCTTGACTCTGAACAAGAGCGTATTATCGAGCAGGCTAACCTAGCTGCAGTAGAAGTCGCCGTGGTAGAAAAATCAGAGAAAATCATCAATGATGTTGAAGGCCAAGAGACTAAATATGCTACGCATACTGTTGAACCCGGTCAAAACCTTTACAATATCTCAGTAAAATATAACGTCAAGTTGAAGGCTCTTCGCAAGTGGAATAATATTTCTGAACAAAGTAATTTACGTATAGGTGATGTACTCTATGTGGTCGCTCCTGAAACAGTGAGAATTATTAATGATTAATGCAGTCGATTCAACGGGTAAAGTAAGTGATGACGAGCTAGGCTCTGTTGCTGAAAAAAAACCTGAAAAAGCGTCAGAACCCAGTAAAGACATGGACAGCCCTGGTGTTATGTTAAGTGAAGCTCGTAAAGGATTATCATTATCACAAGAACATATAGCCAATAAATTAAAGTTTAATATTGCCTTTGTTAACAATATTGAGCAAGATCGCTTTTCTCCCACAATGCCAGCTACTTTTATTCGAGGCTACCTGGTTAATTACGCAAAGTTAGTCGATGTTGACGTTGAAGATGTTTTGGCCAGTTACGATGCGCTTAATATCGCTACTACACCACGCAGTGAAATGTTGAGCTTTTCTAGAGAAATAAGCAAGCAAGCAGAGCATAGCCGTGTTATGTGGCTCAGTTATTTCATTATGGCTGTTCTCGTTGGCTTGACTGTTTTATGGTGGCTACAAGAAAGCAAGCCACAAGAACAAAACTCATTAAGTTTCGTTGCAAGTACCGCCTTGGTTAACACTGAAGACAATAAGAGTTTAATGGTAGAAAAAAGCACGGCTCCTACAGATGTAACTACAGCGAAAGGTCAAGCCAATAATAACCTTAATAAAAATGAAACTAATGCCGCCGTTGTTATAGAAAACAGTACGGAACAAGGCGCGGGGCAAGCTCAAGTTAATCATATTGATGAATCGTCTAATCTGCTCATCAGTGATGCTTTAGAGCCTGCAGTACTCACAATGAGCACTGCAGTGTTTACTTTTAAAGGTGATTGTTGGGTCAATATCCACGATGCGACGGGAAGACGAATTGCTTGGGGTGTGAAAGAAGCGGGTTACGTGATGACTATTCAAGGGCTGGCACCACTGCGTATTACTGTTGGAAAGCCAGAATTAACCAGTATCGTTTTTAACGGGCAAGCCGTAGATATGTCAATTTTTAATACGGGAAATATTGCTAAATTTAGCTTGCCTATTGGTGAGTAACCAGCAACTTAGTAATTTATCCTTAAGATTAGCTAGTAAGCTAATATAAATAGCTCTGAAGAAAAAGAAAATTATGTTTAAAGAATCTCCTATTATTCGTCGTATTTCTCGCCAAATTATGGTTGGCAATGTACCCGTTGGCGGTGATGCGCCGATAACAGTGCAGTCAATGACAAACACACTAACTACTGATGTTGTTGCAACTGTCGCGCAAATAAAGTCTCTGGAAGCTGTGGGTGCCGATATAGTACGGGTGAGCGTGCCAACAATGGAGGCGACAGAAGCGTTTCGTGAAATCAAAAAGCAAGTCAAAGTGCCATTGGTGGCCGATATCCACTTTGATTACCGAATTGCGCTAAAAGTGGCAGAATATGGCGCTGATTGTTTACGCATTAACCCCGGGAATATTGGTCGAGAAGACCGTGTGCGCAGTGTGGTTGAGTGCGCACGAGATAACAATATCCCCATTAGAATAGGTGTAAATGGCGGCTCACTCGAAAAAGACATCCAAGAAAAATATACGGAGCCAACACCTGAAGCTTTGCTCGAATCAGCAATGCGCCATGTTGATATTCTTGACCGACTTAACTTTGATCAATTTAAAGTGAGCGTTAAAGCCTCGGATGTTTTTTTAGCGGTAGAGTCATACAAATTATTAGCAAAACAAATTGATAACCCACTACATTTAGGTATCACTGAGGCGGGCGGTTTACGTTCAGGGTCAGTGAAATCATCGGTTGGTTTAGGTCTGTTATTAGCGCAAGGCATCGGTGATACTATACGTATCTCGCTTGCAGCAGACCCAGTTGAAGAAATTAAAGTCGGTTTTGATATTTTGAAATCGCTAAAATTACGTAGTCGCGGTATTAATTTAATTGCTTGTCCAAGCTGCTCTAGGCAAGAGTTTGATGTAGTGTCGATTGTCAATGCTTTAGAACAACGTATTGAAGATATCATGACGCCAATGGATGTTTCTATTATTGGTTGTATTGTCAATGGTCCTGGCGAAGCCATGATCTCTGATCTTGGTTTAACGGGTAGCAGCAAAAAAAGTGGCTTTTACTTAGACGGTATTCGACAAAAAGAACGTTTTGACAATAATAATCTAGTAGATCAACTTGAACAGCGTATTCGCGCTAAAGCCCGCGCAATAAATGAGCGGGCAGATGAAAAGAATAAAATTGACTTTAAAATCCTCGATTAATATTTCGCTTAAACTATAACGATAAAACCCCAAACAGTTTAATCACTACGGTTTATTAGCACCCTTTTATTAGGTATACTGCGCTCTGCGCAAATTTAACAAGCATTTAATCTTAATCCGTATAAATAAATGCCCAACGTCAGGCGTTGACATGGCATTTTTGCAATCACCGTTTAAAGAACTCAGAAAAGAGAGAACCGCTCAGTGGCTAAACAAAAGGCTTTACAAGCAATACGAGGCATGAATGATTGCCTCCCCAGTGAAACTCATATTTGGCAAATGCTTGAAGCCGTGCTGCGCCGTGTCGCCAGTAATTATGGTTTTGCTGAAATTCGCATGCCAATTGTTGAATCAACAGCACTCTTTAAACGCGGTATTGGTGAAGTAACCGATATTGTTGAGAAAGAAATGTATACCTTTGATGATTTAAATGGCGACAGTTTAACGTTGCGACCTGAGGGGACAGCGAGCTGTGTACGTGCTGGTGTTCAACATGGTTTATTATACAATCAAGAACAGCGACTTTGGTATATGGGGCCGATGTTTCGTCATGAGAGACCGCAAAAAGGTCGTTATCGCCAATTCCACCAATTTGGCTTGGAAGCCTTTGGTATAGCTACTCCTGACATAGATGCTGAAATTATTTTACTGACTTCGCGCTTATGGCGGGAACTAGGTATCAATGAATTTGTCACACTAGAATTGAATTCATTAGGTTCAAACGATGAACGTGCCAATTACCGTGAAGCTTTAATTGCTTATTTAGTTGAACATGAAGCGTTACTTGATGATGATGCTAAGCGTCGTATGCATACTAACCCGTTAAGAGTCTTGGATAGTAAAAATCCGCAAGTGCAAAAAGTATTAGTTAATGCACCTAAGTTATCAGAACATTTTGGTGAAGAAACCCAAGTACATTTTTCAACCTTATGTGCTCGATTAGATACTGCAGGTATTCATTATGTACTAAACGAGCGTTTAGTGCGTGGTTTGGATTATTATAACCGTACGGTATTTGAATGGGTAACTACCACATTAGGGGCACAAGGCACTATTTGTGCAGGTGGCCGTTATGATGGTTTAGTTGAACAACTCGGTGGTAAAGCAACGCCAGCGTTTGGTTTTGCCCTAGGTATTGAGCGCTTAGTCTTGATGTTAACGGAATTAGATAAAATAACGAATATTCGTGCGCAGGTAGATGTTTATGTCGTTATGTTAGGCGACGATGCGCAAGTTGCGGGTAATAAATTAGCTGAGCAATGGCGTGATCAAGTACCTGACATAAGATTACAATGCCACTGTGGTGGCGGAAATATGAAAAAACAATTAAAACGTGCCGATAAATCCGGTGCACAAATCGCATTGATTTTAGGTGATGATGAGATCGCCCAAGAGAAAGTTATGGTGAAATATCTACGTGGACAACAAGAACAACAAAGCGTAGCCTTTAACCAAATTTCGGATATATTAACTGAATTAATTTAACGGCATTTAGCCAAGGTGAAATAGTGGAAATTTATCAAACAGAAGAACAGCAAGTCGAAGCGATTAAAGGTTACTGGCAAAAGAATGGTACGACAATTGTTGCGGGTATTACGCTAGGCTTTGCTGGTTTTATCGGTTTTAATCTTTATCAAGATAATAAGCTTGAACAAGAACTGTCTGTATCAGATAGCTATCAAACACTTATCGAACAAAGTGGTAACGATGCGGAGTCTTTTACGGCTAAGGGTGAAAGTTTTATCAATGAAAATGGTCAAAGTAGCTATGTTTCATTAACCGCGTTAGCCCTTGCTAAAGAATCTGCTTCACACCAAGATTGGCCACAAGTTCAAAAACAACTGACTAGGGCTATTGAGTTAGCACCCACTGACGGTATTCGTGCTATTGCAAGTCTACGTTTAGCCCGAGTTCAAGTACAACTTGAGCAATACCCAGCGGCACTTGCCACGTTAAATAATAATTTACCCGTATCCTTTACCGCGGCTATTGAAGAGATTAAGGGTGATACCTATTTGCAACAAGGTAAAGATGATCTAGCTCGTAATGCTTATCAAGCTGCTATTGCCGCTGGTGGCATTGCAGAAAGTCCAAGCTTACAAATTAAGTTAGATGATTTAACACAAATAACTACCTTGCCCGTGACAAAAGAAGTCATTACTGGCTCGGTCACTGAGACAACTGCCAAGTAACTACTGGTGGCTGAAATCATAATATTTAGTTAATAAGGCGAACCATGCGTTACGTTGATAAAATTTTATTAAATGGCTGCAATAGCCTAAAAGTACTAGCAATTGTTTTTCTCTTTGCTAGCCTTCTTTCTTGCTCATCAAGTGACGAAGATCCGGATTTGATGGTAGCGGAGCTTATTGAGCTTGAGAATGCTTTTGATGCTGAAGTTGTCTGGGATGGCAGCGTAGGCGATGGTGTCGATGATTATTTTTCCCGCTTGAAGCCTATTGTTGCTTACAATAAAGTTTATAGCGCAAGTCGTATGGGTGATGTCATTGCTTTTGATAAAGAGACTGGCAAGGAAATTTGGCAAGCCGACTTAAGCGATATTAACAATGAGCGAAGTTTCTGGGAAAGCCGGACGTCAGCTTTAGTTGCGGGAGGACCCACTGCAGGGCTTAATAAAATTTTTTTAGGCACTGAGAATGGAGAGGTTTTTGCACTTGATGCCGAAACGGGAGAGTTGATCTGGCAAGCAAAAATAAAAGGTGAGGTGATAACGGCACCCGCCATTGATTCAGGTATTTTGGTGGTTAACTCTGCTTCAGGTATACTCAAAGCATTTGATGCGAATACGGGTGATGAATTATGGCAAGTTGAAAACGATGTTCCAGCCTTAACATTAAGGGGCATTAGTCGACCGGTTATCGCATCAGGCGGCGTTTTAATCGGCTCAGATAAAGGGGAGTTAAAAGTCTTTATACTGGAAAAAGGCCAAGCAGGTTGGGTAACAGAAATCGGTGAAGCAACAGGTTCAACTGAGTTACAACGTGTTATTGATGTTGATTCAGCGCCAGTAGTTTTTGGTGATAAGGTTTATGCTATATCTGCTCGCGGAAATTTAGTGGCTATTGAGCTAAACTCTGGGCGTATTTTATGGAAACGCCAATATTCTTCATATAGACCCATTGCGGTCTACCGAAATGATATTTTTATTACCACAACACGCGGTCATATATACGCACTAAACCGACTTAACGGTATTGAGCGCTGGAACAACCAGCAGTTAAAAAATCGTGGCGTAACAGGGCCAGTAGTCGTTGGTAGGTATATTGTTGTTGGTGATTTTGAAGGTTATCTTCATTGGATAGATCAAGATACTGGTGAAATTGTTTCTCGCCATAATGTCGATAGTAGTGGTATCCACTCAACGCCTACCGTTGTTGATGATATTATTTATAGCCAATCTCGAGATGGTGACTTAGAGGTAATTGTTACACCAGAAATTATCAGTGCTGCGCAATAAATCGCACTGCTCCTAGCTCTTTTTAGTCGCTAGCATTAACAACGGCTCCTATGCAAAGTGCATTAGGAGCCGTTACTTATTTTAATTAACGATATTATTTATTTTCAATAATATCATTTCAGCAATATCATATTTAGCAATATATACTTAGTTAAGTAGGCAAAGTCTTTTTTGGTTATTCTTGATATTTTATTTTTTGTTTGAAAAACCATGTCTTACTCGCATGCATGGTGATTCCTTTGAGGTGCTCATGCTTCCTGTCGTTGCCCTAGTTGGCCGTCCTAATGTCGGTAAATCAACATTATTTAATCGTTTAACCCGTAGTCGAGATGCTCTTGTCGCCGATTACCCAGGTTTAACGCGTGATCGTCAATATGGTCAAGCTGAAGTTGAAGAACATCCTTTTATTGTTATCGATACCGGTGGTATTAATGGTGATGAAAAAGGTATCGATGTACTGATGGCTGAGCAGTCACTGATGGCTATCGAAGAGGCGGATGCGGTATTGTTTATCGTGGATGCTCGTGATGGTCTAACCTCGGCAGATCATGGTATCGCCGACTACCTACGAAAACAGAATAAAAAAGTTTTTTTAGTCGCTAATAAGATTGATGGTATTGATGGTGACTCAGCTGTCGCTGAATTTTATTCATTAGGTTTAGGCGAACATGTTCATCAAATTGCCGCAGCTCATGGTCGTGGAGTGACACAACTATTAACATTAGCGCTTACTCCTCATATTGAAGCTTTAGCCAATCCTATCCTGTCTAAAGTTGAAGGCGAAGAGGATGCGTTTTCTGACAGTGAGCCCCTTGAATTAACCGAAGAGCAGCTGGCGAAAAAACTTGAAGATGAGCCGCAAGAAAATGACAAAATAAAACTCGCTATCATTGGTCGCCCAAATGTTGGTAAGTCAACACTGACTAATCGCATATTGGGTGAAGAGCGTGTAGTGGTTTATGATATGCCGGGCACTACCCGAGACAGTGTTTACATTCCTATGGAGCGTAATGGGCGAGAGTACACCTTAATTGATACTGCTGGTATCCGTCGTCGTAAAAATGTGACCGATGTAGTAGAAAAGTATTCAGTCATTAAAACCTTACGCGCAATTGAAGATGCTAACGTTTGTTTACTTATTATTGATGCTCAAGAAGGTATCAGTGATCAAGACTTGAGCTTGTTAGGTTTTATTTTGGAAGCGGGTCGTTCGTTAGTGCTTGCGGTAAATAAATGGGATGGCTTAGAAGATCATGAAAAAGACCGCATTAAAACGGAGTTAGACCGCCGTTTAGGTTTTATTGATTTTGCCCGGATACATTTTATTTCTGCTTTACACGGTACTGGAGTAGGGCATTTGTATGAATCAGTAGAAGAAGCCTTTACCTCTGCAACTAAACGTATTTCAACCGCAATGGTGACTAAAATCCTCGATATGGCAGTTTTTGATCATCAGCCACCCTTACATCAAGGTCGTCGTATTAAGCTTAAGTATGCCCACGCGGGGGGCTATAATCCACCTATTATCATTATTCATGGTAACTCGGCTAAAAAGCTCCCCATGTCTTATAAACGTTATTTAATGAACTATTATCGTAAGTCATTAAAAATGATGGGTACGCCTATTCGTATTCAATTTAAAGATACTTTGAATCCCTTTGCGGGTAAGAAAAAATTGACTTATACCGCACAGAAGAAAATTGCTCGTGCTACACAGGGTTATAAAAAAGATTAGTAGTGCGATGATAGGTAAGTGCAACTAACCAGAAAATGGCCAGTTGCAATTACTACCTTGTTTTACTAATATACAACTTATTTTATTTTATTTTATTTTATTTATAGAAAAATATGCCTGAGCAATCACCTCTCATTGAACCCGTTAAACCCTCTGCACGCAACTTGGTTTATTTAAAAGCGGGTGCGTTAATCACTATTGATATAACGACACCCGCCGGTCAAAGAAGAAAGTTTAATACTTTTTATATTGGCTATTTACCTAAAGAATATGTGCTTATTGAATTTCCTGATATCTCTAAATTAGGTAGCTTCGGGCAATATATTGGTCAAGGCACCGTTGTTACCGTGCGAGGCCTTATCGAAGGTCAGGATGGCGCAGCAGTTGCTTTTATTAGTAGCATTAAGCAAACCTTACTAATTCCCTCGCGTATTATGGTGTTAGATATACCTGATTCGGTTACCTTACAGAAATTACGTTCTTCTGTTCGCATTGAAACCCACATAGCCGCGAAGGTTAAGATTGATGATACCTATTGGGATACGACCATAACCAATTTATCGGTTAATGGCGGTCAACTAGATATCATTAATGGTGAAGAGTTAATGTTAGCGGAAAATAAAATAGTTGATATTGTCATAGAGCGAAGCGGTGGGGACAATAATATTAAGTTTAATGCCACCGTTTGTAATATTAAGCAGCAAGTTAATGGACTCTCTTTTGGTGTTAAATTCAATCAAGTAAGTAAAGATAAGGTGATAGAGATACTCTATCAAGCATTAGGCTAAATCAATTGTTTTTAGTCTGAAAGATAAGCAACCCATAATATGGGCGTTACACTGAACAAGCTCAATGCTGCTTGGCGTATAGCTATGCTATATCAAGATGCAAAACCAGTAGGGGAAACTGCACCGAGATGTCAGGCATAAAATTGATGGTTAGTTATTTACATCGAAATTTCATCACCACGCAGCTTATGTAAGCTTCCTGCACTACGGGGCGCTAGCTCGCATATTATAGAACGATAGCGTTAATGCGGCCATTACTTACTTGTACACTAATTTTCTCATTACTGGCTACCTGTTCGATGGTTGTCACCACTTCATTTTTATTATTACGGGTGACACTATAACCCCTTGCTATTGTCGCTAATGGGCTAACTAGGTGTAATTGCTCAATTAAGCGTATGAAGCCATCACTTTTATGCTGTAATGTATTTTGCATTGCTTGGTTAATTCTCTGTTCATTTTGGCTGATCTTTTGTTGCTGAAATTGAATGGCGCTTGCGGGTGACTGATTTAAGAGACGATGGTTAAGTTGAGTCGGCTTAGTTTGACTTTGGGCAATATTACGTTGCATAACTTGTTTCAGGCGAAAACTTAACTCATCAACTTTTTGTTGTTGCAGTTGTAACTGTTGCTCGGGATGTTCTTGCGCTAAACGATGTTGTAAATAGCTGCTTTCGTTAGCTAAAGCGGTTAACTTATTTTGTTGTGCTGTAATCAAACGCTGTTTAAGCATAAATAAATAATTAAGTCGTTCGCTGCTATCACTTGAGACTAACTCTGCAGCAGCCGAGGGAGTCGGGGCTCGTAAGTCGGCAACATAATCACTTAATGTAGTATCTATTTCATGGCCGACAGCGCTAATAACGGGCAGTACACTGTTATAAATAGCGTGTACAACACTTTCTTCATTAAACGGCCATAAATCTTCTAACGAGCCACCACCACGGCCAACAATTAAAACATCACATTCGTTACGTCTGTTTGCACACTCAATCGCATGACAAAGGTCTCCTTGAGCATACTGACCCTGTACCAGAGCAGGGTAAATAATAATCTTAATATTTGGATCGCGACGTTTAAGTACCGAAATAATATCTTTTACGGCGGCACCCGTAGGTGAAGTAACAATACCAACACAATTGATATGAGTAGGTAATGGACTTTTATGAGATAAATCAAAAATGCCTTGGGCATTTAATTTGTTTTTTAATTGCTCAAATTGTTGACGTAATAAGCCAGTACCCGCATCTTCCATATGCTCGATAATTAACTGAAAGTCACCACGTGGTTCATATAAAGAGACTTTTGCTCGAACTAATACCTGTTGACCATTGTTTGGCTTAGTTCCAATATTTAAACGTACTCGTTTATTACTGCCTTTAAACATGGCACACTTAACTTGTGACTTTGCATCTTTTAATGATAAATACCAATGACCTGAACTCGCAGCGATAAAATTTGATATTTCACCTGTTAACCAAACAGTGTTGAGCTCACTCTCTAGCAGGAAGCGTACTTTTTTAGTTAATTCGCTAATGTGTAATATATGTTGTTGTTTCATGTGTCTCGATTCAAAAGAGTTACCATCATAAAATAAGTAATTATTATTTAATGAATAAAGCCAATTTTCAATTTATTTTTGTCATTTCATAATAATGGATGTAATTTTTATGATATTTATAAATAGTTGGTAAAAAATTATAAAAATAGGTTTACCTAAAACAAGAAAACGGTTAAAATTCTGCCGCAATATTCACTCCCTAACCAACCTTTTTAGAGAGATGTTGCGATGCTAAGAATTGCCCAAGAAGCTTTAACTTTTGATGACGTATTACTTGTACCTGCTCATTCAAAAGTACTCCCACATACGGCTGATTTGAAAACTAAATTAACCCGTAAAATTGACTTAAATATACCTATGATTTCTGCGTCGATGGACACAGTAACAGAATCACGCCTAGCGATTAGATTGGCGCAAGAAGGTGGCATAGGTTTTATTCATAAAAATATGACCATTGCGGAACAAGCGCAACATGTTTCTAAAGTTAAGAAATATGAAAGCGGTATCGTATCAGATCCGGTAACTGTGAGTACCGATTTTACTATTGAACAAGTCATGTGTAAGGCTGATGAGTTAGGTTTTTCAGGTTTCCCTGTTGTCGACAGTGTAAATAATTTAGTCGGCATTATTACTGGCCGTGATTTACGCTTTGAAACCGATTTAACTAAGCCTGTCTCTTCGTTAATGACACTTAAAGAAGACTTAGTGACCGTTAAAGAAGGTGCTGAACGCGAGGTTATTCTTGAGTTAATGCATAATAACCGCATTGAAAAAATTCTAGTGGTTGATGATGCTTTTAAATTAGTGGGTCTTATTACCGCTAAAGATTATCAAAAAGCAGAAAAAAAACCTGATGCTTGTAAGGACGAATTTGGTAGCTTACGTGTTGGTGCCGCTGTTGGCGTTGGTGCAGGTACGGACGAGCGTATAGAAGCACTGGTAGACGCTGGTGTTGATGTATTATTGATTGATACCTCTCATGGCCACTCTCAAGGTGTTATTGACCGTGTCAGTGAGACCCGTCAAAAGTACCCAGACCTACAAATTATTGCCGGTAACGTGGCGACTGGCGCTGGTGCAAAAGCACTAGCGGATGTTGGCGTTGATGCCGTTAAAGTGGGTATTGGTCCTGGTTCAATTTGTACTACTCGTATTGTTACCGGTGTTGGTGTTCCGCAATTAACCGCTATTTCAAATGCGGTAGAAGCATTAAAAGGTACCGGCATCCCCGTTATTGCGGATGGTGGCATTCGTTTTTCTGGTGATATTGCTAAAGCCTTAGTTGCTGGCGCACACTGCGTTATGGTGGGGAGCATGCTAGCGGGAACTGAAGAAGCGCCTGGTGAAGTAGAGCTTTATCAAGGCCGTTACTACAAATCATACCGCGGTATGGGCTCCATAGGTGCTATGAATCAAAAAGAAGGCTCTAGCGACAGATACTTCCAAAAAACAGATGGTGAAGCAGATAAACTAGTCCCAGAAGGCATTGAAGGTCGTGTTGCTTATAAAGGCCCAGTAGCCGTTATTATACATCAACAAATGGGCGGTTTACGTTCGTCAATGGGCTTAACGGGCTGTGCAACGATTGAAGTGATGCGCACTAAACCTGAGTTTATGAAAATAACCTCAGCAGGCATGGGTGAGTCACATGTACACGATGTAACCATCACCAAAGAAGCACCCAATTATCGAACAGGTTAGTCGAATAGCTTATTTCTTTGCTAATTAACGCTATAGCAGCATCAGAAGTACTCATTGACTAACGTCAACTCCGTGCTTCTTCTTTGCGCTAGTGCTAATTAGCTTTGAACTAAACTATTAGTCTTAAATGAAAAGCAACAAAAAATTCCAACAGGCTGAGTTATACATAATATAACTCAGCCTGTTTTACTTAAAATATATCGCTCTAAGTACCATTGATTAGAGCCGTAAAAAGAGACAAGCATTATGAGTAAAGACATTCATAGCAGTCGTATATTGATTTTAGATTTTGGCTCACAATACACTCAGCTTATTGCTCGTCGTGTTCGTGAAATTGGCGTTTATTGTGAACTATGGTCATGGGATGTAACCGAAGAGCAAATTAAAGGCTTTAAGCCAACGGGTATTATCCTTGCTGGTGGTCCAGAGTCAGTGACGGCAGTTAACTCACCGCGTGCGCCAGAATATGTTTATAACGCGGGTGTGCCCGTATTAGGTATTTGTTACGGCATGCAAACTATGGCAGAGCAGCTTGGCGGTAGTGTTGAAAGCTCTGAGCATAAAGAATTTGGTTATGCAGCAGTTGAGTTAATTGAACAATCTGCTTTATTTAACAAAGTTGAAGACAGCATTAGCGACAACGGTAATGCCTTATTAGATGTGTGGATGAGTCATGGCGATAAAGTGGCTACCATTCCGAGTGACTTTGTTACCGTGGCTAAAACCGATAGCTGTGCCTTTGCCGCGATAGTTAACGAAAATAAAAAATTCTACGGCGTGCAATTTCATCCAGAAGTAACACACACTAAACAAGGTTTACGTATTTTAGAAAACTTTGTTGTTGATATTTGTCAGTGTGAAAAGTTATGGACCTCAGCATCAATTATTGACGATGCTATTGCCAAAATGAAAAAACAAATTGGCGATGATGAAGTTATCTTAGGCCTATCAGGTGGTGTTGATTCATCTGTTGTCGCTATGTTATTGCAACGCGCTATTGGCGATAAGCTTACCTGTGTCTTTGTTGATAACGGCCTACTTCGTTTAGATGAAGGCCAACAAGTCATGGACATGTTTGGCGAGCACTTTGGTTTGAACATCGTTCATGTTAAAGCGGAAGACCGATTTTTAGACAAATTAGCCGATGAGAGCGACCCAGAGAAAAAACGTAAGATCATTGGTGGTGTTTTTATTGATGTTTTTGATGAAGAGTCAAAGAAACTTAACAATGCTAAATGGTTAGCACAAGGCACTATTTATCCAGATGTTATCGAATCAGCGGCGTCGGCTACCGGTAAAGCCCATGTCATTAAATCGCATCATAATGTCGGTGGTTTACCTGATGATATGGAACTTGGTTTAGTTGAGCCGTTACGTGAATTATTTAAAGATGAAGTGCGTAAAATTGGTTTAGAGTTGGGTTTACCCTATGACATGCTTTACCGTCACCCATTCCCAGGACCTGGTTTAGGTGTGCGTATTTTAGGTGCAGTGAAAAAAGAATATTGTGACTTATTACGTCGCGCTGATGCTATTTTCATTGAAGAATTGCACAAGCATGACTTGTACCAAAAAGTAAGCCAAGCTTTTACCGTGTTTTTACCGGTACGCTCGGTAGGTGTTATGGGTGATGCCCGTAAATACGATTGGGTAGTGAGTTTACGCTGTGTGGAAACTATCGATTTTATGACGGCACGTTGGTCACATTTACCCTATGATTTCTTAGGGTTAGTCTCTAACCGTATCATTAACGAAATTGATGGTATTTCTCGTGTCGTGTACGATATATCGGGTAAACCGCCAGCCACAATCGAATGGGAGTAATCTAGTTTTATACCAATTTCATCACACAACTTCGTGGTCGAAAGTACTCACGGACTAACGTCAGGTCTGTGCATTCTCCTCAAGTTGGAATGATTTTCCGTCGCCTACTCGCTAAATTAAAATTTCTGTTTTGATAAAACCCCACTATTGAAAAATAGTGGGGTTTTCTTTTAATGAATAGCTAAAGCTGTGCTAGCCCAGCATCCATAAGTTGAATCTACCTAGTTAAATGTTAACTCTACAGGTGGGCATATCTGTCTGTTAGTAAAGCAGATAGATATTATTCTCTATGTTATCCGAGCGATTATGTTATCTTAAGCAACGCTTTGTCTTGGCGTACAAATGGTATAATCTTGGTTATGTAGTTGATTTTGTATGATCTACCTAGTTGGGTAGAGGTGGTTTTTTATCTAATGATTTAAGGAATGATGAGAGTGGATAATCTATGGATGATTTTTTCAGCACTATTGATTTTTTGTATGCAAGCGGGTTTTCTTTGTTTAGAAAGTGGTAAAACACGCAGTAAAAATAATATAAATGTTGCCGCTAAGAATATTATTGACTTCCTCGTTTCTATTTCTATTTTTTGGCTTGTCGGCTTTGCTTTAATGTTTGGCACATCCATTTCAGGGCTTTTTGGTAGCACTAATTTCCTTTTTGATGAAACCAACTCCGCCACCAGCATCACCTTTTTCTTTTTCCAAATGATGTTCTGTGGCACTGCGGCAACGTTGATGTCGGGTGCTGTTGCCGAACGGATGAGTTTTTTTGGTTATGTTGCTTTAACTCTTATTTTAAGTGCGGTGATTTATCCTATTGTCGGCCATTGGGTCTGGGGCGGGGCGCTTAATAAGTTAAATAGTGGCTGGTTAGAGCTGCATGGTTTTATTGATTTTGCCGGCTCTACCGTCGTGCACTCTGTTGGCGGTTGGGTTGCGCTCATCGCAGTCATTATTATTGGCCCACGTTATAAACGTTTTGACCGAGAGTTTAAATTTCCTTCTGGTAGTAGTTTACCTATGGCCAGTTTAGGCGTCTTTATGATTTGGTTTGGCTGGTTTGGTTTTAATGCCGGCAGTACATTAGCCTTTAATGACCAAGTTCCGCTTATTTTATTGAATACTAACTTAGCTGCTGCGTGGGGAGGGCTAGCGGTTACTTTAATTCATTACCTAGATAAAAAATATATGAGTATTGGCTCATGCCTTAACGGGATATTAGCGGGCTTAGTGGGTATTACAGCTTCTTGTTATGCCGTATCTCCAATGGAGGCTGTCATCATTGGCGCAGTATCGGGCATAGTCATGTATTATAGTGATTTGTTACTAAAAAAACTTCATATTGATGACGCGTTATCGGTTGTGCCAGTGCATTTGTTTGCCGGCATATGGGGAACTTTAGCTGTTGCAATTTTTGGTGACCCCGTTATTTTAGCGACTGGACTTAATGTTTATCAGCAATTTTTTATACAATTATTAGGGGTTGTGACTATCGGCTTATATTGCACTGTGGTTGGCTATACCCTCTTTAGGTTAGTTAATTATTTTGTGCCATTACGAGTTTCTTTAAAAGATGAAATACAGGGTTTAAACGTTAGTGTACATCGTGCGAGTAATGAATTAGTTCATTTGTTGGCTGAGATGGAAGATCAGCAAAGCCAAGGTGATTTTACTTCACCCGTTGAAGAGGAGCCTTTTACTGAAGTGGGTCAAATTGCTGAGAAATACAATCAAGTTATTTTGCAGGTCAGCAAAGAAATAAATGAGCGCGATAAAGCCATTAAGCGCTTTCAAATTAGTGAAAAACGCAAAGGTGTTATTTTAGAGTCCTCAATGGACAGTATCATTACTATCAGCATTAAAGGTGAAATTATAGAGTTTAATCCAGCGGCTGAACGTATTTTTGGTGAACTCAAAAAGAATGTTTTAGGGCAATCTTTTTTTGAGCTGTTTATGTTAGATGAACATAAACTAGAAGCCTTAGATAGTTTGAAACATGCTTTTTCGGTGGCGAGCTCCTTGGTACTTAACCGAAGATCAACATTGGATGTTCGACGTATTTCAGGGGAGTTTTTTCCTGCTGAAATAACCATTACGAGTGCCCAACTGGGTAGTAAACATACCATTGAATACACCTTGCATATTCGAGATGTGGCGCGTGAAGTTAAATTAAAATCGCGATTACACTTCTTGGCATATAAAGATCCCCTAACTGAGTTGTCAAATAGAACACACTTAATGAGTGAACTAAAGTCTTCAATAAAGCAGGCTAAAAAGCAAAGATTTAGTGTCGCATTGTATTTTTTGGATTTAGATAAATTTAAAAAAATCAATGATACCTTAGGGCATAAAGCAGGTGATCAGTTGTTATGTGAAGTGGCAAATCGCCTAGCCTTTTTAGCGCGATCTGGCGATGTGGTTGCCCGTTGGGGCGGAGATGAGTTTGTCTTAGTCATGGCCGGTAAGTTAACGCCACTATTAATTAAGCAAAAGGCCGAAAGTATGCTGCAAGCCATGCGACAACCTATCAAAATAGTTGAACAGTTTTATACCATTCCCACCAGTATAGGAGTGACTGTTTCTATTAACGGTGAGTTTGAAGCCGATACGTTATTACAGCAAGCAGACATTGCTATGTATAAAGCGAAAGAAAATGGCCGAGATAATTATCAAATTTATACTAAAGAAATGGGTATAGATGCCGCCAGAATATTAAGCTATGAACAAGAAATAAAACAAGCGATTGTTGATGAAGAGTTTTATATAGAATACCAACCTAAAGTGAACATAAAGCATGACATATTGGGGTTAGAGGCATTGACTCGTTGGTCACACCCCAAAATGGGTAAGATTTCGCCAGCAGAATTTATCCCGATTGCAGAAGAAAGCCATTTAATTATTGATATTGGCAAATGGGTGCTTAAGTCGGTGTTAAAGCAACAGCAAACATGGCTAGATGCTGGTCTTGTGGTAAAGCCTGTCTCGGTCAATATTTCAAGTCACCAGTTAATGTCGGAAGATTTTATCGATTTTTTAAAGGCGTCATTAGCGACTTATCAAGTAGATGGTAGCTTGTTAGAAATTGAAATTACCGAAGGGGTGTTAATTAATGATATTGAACGCTGTATTAAAGTTTTAACGGTTGTTAAATCCTTAGGGATTCATATTTCTATTGATGATTTTGGCACCGGTTATTCATCGTTGAATTATTTACGTCGTTTACCTATCGATATTTTAAAAATAGACCGTGCTTTTGTGCGAGAATGTAATGCGATTGATGAAGATAGAGAAATTTGTGCCGCAATCATTAACTTGGCTCAAGGTATGCGCTTGTCAGTGATTGCTGAAGGTGTTGAAACTAAAGCGCAAGTAGACACCTTAATCAACTTGGGTTGTAATTATTTTCAAGGATTTTATTACTATAAACCCTTGAGTAAGCAAAAAACCACGGATCTTTTAAGCCAAAAACACCCTAAACAGGAAGACTATGAAAATCACACGACAGGAGACGAAGCAACGTATGAGCCGTATCGTTAAACATAACGGCACGATTTATTTATGTGGCCAAGTCGCCGCAGATGCCACTCAAGATATTACCGAGCAAACACAAACCATGCTTGACAAAGTCGATGTACTCTTAACGCAAGCAGGTAGTGATAAAAAGCACATTTTATCGGCAACTATCTATGTTAAAGAGATGAGTTATTTTAGTGAAATGAATGCCGTATGGGATGCATGGATACCGACAGGCTACGCTCCCGCACGTGCCTGCGTTGCCGCTAAAATGGCCAGAGAAGCTTTATTGGTTGAAATATCAGTGGTTGCTGCCGAAATATAAGATAAGCCCGTTATCATTCAAAGTGCACTCTGAAAATTCATTTTGATTGGCAACCTGTATATACCTTGCTTGCATGAATGCCACTGACGGTTGTTATGACTGTAGCGATTAGCACCGCCATAACTTTTAGCCTAAGCGGCTTATGCTTTTAATACGCTCTTTGTGAAAAATAAAAACCATGAATCTTACCAATAGTTATCTCGAATTAGGACAGGAATTTTCACTGCAATGCCTGCCCACGCCCGTAGTCTCACCAGAATTATTATTGTGGAATGAAACACTAGCGCAATCATTAGGTATTGATTTTTCAGTACCGAAAGACAGTGCTATATTGGCGCAATATTTCTCAGGTAATCAATTGTTGGTGGCAAGTCAGCCGATAGCGCAAGCTTATTCAGGTCATCAATTTGGTCATTTTAATCCACAATTGGGTGATGGTCGTGCCCATTTACTGGGTGATGTTAGCGATAGTCAAGGCAAGTCTTGGGACATTCAATTAAAAGGATCGGGCACCAGTCATTTTTCACGACAAGGTGATGGTCGCTGTGCTTTAGGTCCTGCGCTACGTGAATTTATCATGAGTGAAGCAATGCATGCGCTTGGAGTTCCCACTACGCGATGTTTAGCTGTGGTTGCTACGGGTGAAGCGGTTTATCGAGAGCAGGCATTACCTGGAGCAGTGGTAACCCGTGTGGCGGAAAGCCATATTAGGGTAGGCACTTTTCAGTTTTTTGCCGCTAGAAAAGATATAAACTCATTAAAAAAATTAACCGGCTATGCCATTGAACGTCATTTCCCTGAAATTAGCTTAGCTTTTGTTGATACATCTGTTGATACATCTGTTGAGATATCTATAGAGGGAGGTGTAGAGACTAACGCTAATGCCGCAGACTTAGAGAAAATGCAACGTTTAACCAGTCAACATGTCATGGATTTTTTTGCTGCGGTACTCAATAAACAAGTTAAATTAGTGGTGTCATGGCTACGGGTTGGTTTTATTCATGGGGTAATGAATACTGACAATACCGCTATTTCAGGGGAAACTATTGATTATGGCCCCTGCGCCATGATGAATCATTATCATAGTGAGACCGTTTTTAGCGCAATCGACAAATATGCACGTTATGCTTTTGGTCAGCAAAGTAAAATAATGCAGTGGAATATGGCGAGATTTGCGGATTGTTTATTACCCCTTATCGATGAAAATGAAGATATTGCCTTGAGTAAAATCGAACCCTTATTAAGACAATTTGCCAATGACCTAAAGTTTGGCTACTTTACTATGATGGTGAATAAGTTAGGTATGACTGAATTAGCCGAAGGGGATATTGAATTGGTTAATGACTTGCTGGCGATAATGCAAGAAAAACGTTTAGATTACACTCAGAGCTTTACTACCTTGGCGGAGAACTTAAACTCAGAAGCTGTCGAAAAGTTACTTGGCGAAGCGTCTGAAAAACAAACTGATAGTTGGCAGCCGTGGCTTAAACGTTGGTATTTTAGAATTTCTGAAAACGTTAGCGGCGCTAAAACCTTAATGGCAAAAAATAATCCCTTGGTTATTCCCAGAAATCATCATGTTGAAGCTGTGTTAGCAACGAGCCAAGCTACCGGCGATTTAACCGCGTTACATGAATTTCTTAGTGTCTTGCAGCAACCCTATGAAAAGCTAACACATACTCAGGTGTATCAAGATGCACCCAGTGAGGGGGATGAAAATTACCGTACCTTTTGTGGTACCTAACTTCTTGTATTTAACTTCACTTCGCTTATTTTTCGATAAACCGCTTATAGGGCATATATGACTAGTCAATTGCATAGCACTTTGAAACAAACCTTTGGCTTTGATGGCTTTCGAGCGGGTCAAGAGCAAACCATTAGCCAATTATTAAAGGGTCACTCGAGTTTATCAATCTTTCCAACGGGCTCGGGCAAGTCGCTGTGTTATCAATTAACAGCATTACATTTGCCACATTTAACCTTAGTGGTATCTCCTTTATTGGCCTTGATGAAAGATCAGCTGACTTTTCTGGCCAGTAAAGGCATTAAAGCGGCCAGTATTGATTCCACTTTAAAGGGAGATGAAGCACAGCAGGTGATGGCAGGAGTGCGCTGTGGTGATATTAAAATTTTGATGGTATCGGTTGAACGTTTTAAAAACGAACGATTTAGACAGTTTATTCAATCAGTACCTGTGTCTATGTTAGTGGTTGACGAGGCACATTGTATTTCAGAGTGGGGCCATAATTTTAGACCCGACTATTTAAAGCTGCCCAATTATTGTCAAGCGCTCAATATTTCTTTAGTGCTGTTACTTACCGCCACAGCTACACGTAAAGTTAAAATGGATATGGCGAAAAAATTTGCCATTCAAGCACAACATATTGTGCAAACGGGTTTTTATCGACCCAATCTTGATTTAAGTGTGGTGCCTGTGGCCGAGTCACAGAAAAATGGCTTGTTAGCGCAAACCATTAAGCAAAGCATAAGTCAGCAACAAGGTATGGGTATTGTCTATGTTACCTTGCAACATAGTGCTGAAAAAGTGGCAAAATATTTACAGCAACAAGGCATTAATGCCAGTGCTTATCATGCGGGGTTTGACAATGAAACTCGTAGCCAAATTCAGCAAGATTTTATGGCGGGGAAAATATCGGTTATTGTGGCCACTATCGCTTTTGGCATGGGTATAGATAAAAGTGATATTCGTTTTGTTATCCATTACGATCTCCCTAAATCCATTGAAAACTACAGCCAAGAAATCGGCAGAGCGGGGCGTGATGGTTTACCGTCTTATTGTTTTACCTTGGCCAACCTTGATGGCCTCAATACCGTTGAAAACTTTGTTTATGGAGATACGCCAGAATTAACGGGTATTGAAATGGTAATAGACACCATTAAAAATGAAGTGGACAGCAAGCACTACGGTAGTCAGTTTCAAAACCAAGCTGAGGGCAGGTGGGAATTGCAGTTATTAGCACTGAGTAATGCCGCTAATATTAAACAGTTACCCTTAAAAACCTTATTAGTGCAATTGGAGCTATCGGGTGTCATTGAACCGCTCTATGCTTATTTTGCCGACTTTAAAATTAAATTATTAAAACCAAAAGAAGAAATCCTCAATGGTTTTAATGAGCAACGCAAAGAGTTTTTACAACGTATTTTTAGTGCCACCGAGTTTAAGAAAGTCTGGGGAAGCCTAAATTTCGACTCGTTATTGCAAGATAAAAGTATTGACCGAAACCGCGTTATTGCTGCTCTTGAATACTTACAAGAGCAGCAATTAATTGTGCTTGAAACCAAGGGGATGACTGAAGCCTTTAAAGTCAATACTCATGCGCTTGCTGATCCGACGCTAAGCCAAGCACTGTTCGATTACTTTATTGATAAAGAAGAAAAAGAGATAAAGCGTATTGCCTCGTTAGTACGATTCTTTCAACTAGAGACTTGTTTAACCGCTAACTTAGCCCGCTATTTTGATGATCCAGCTTTCAGTGCAAACGCCGAAATAGAGCAATGCGGTCATTGCAGTGTCTGTCGTGGGCAAGTTGCCCAGTTGCATCACTCTCAGGCAAATATTCCTTGGCCAAGTGATGAAACATTAACGCAGGCAATGCAAACGCTATTTAATCACTTGGAAGGTAAGATAAATCAGCCATTATCCATGGAAAGTTATTGTCGATTTTTTGCGGGTATGACAGTACCGTTATTTGGTCGTAATAAAGTCAGACAGTTATCAGGCTTTGGCTCATGTGAACAGCAACGATATCAAGCTATTCGTGAAAAGCTGAAAAGCTTAAAGTATTAATTGATCAGCGGGATGTTTTTTTGATTTGTATCGTCAATCTGTGTTTCAACAACGGATAAAATACCCCTTTAAAGTGCACTTTATACCAGTGCTCTTGAGTTATAATTTCATAAACCCTTTTTCATATTACCTATTCGAGTTACCGATAAATAATGTTCACAACGATAAAAAATTCAATGCCCATGAGTGTCTGGTATATGTTGTTATCAGCAATGGGCTTTGCCTTAATGTCCGCCTGCGTAAAAGAAGTAAGTGGCTTAGGTATTCCTGTATTTGAAATAGTTGCTGCAAGAGCCATTGTTTCAGGCATCATTAGTTATGCTGATCTTAAGCGCAAAAAATTATCTGTTTGGGGAAACAATAAGCCGTTACTTATTGCTCGGGGTACCGTAGGGGCATTTACCCTTATGTTTGTTTATTATGCGGTAACCACACTGCCGTTGGCAGAAGCTACAGTATTACAATATTTGCACCCTGTTTTTACGGCTATTCTCGCGGTGTTCTTTTTAAAAGAGATCATACAGCGGTCAACCATGGCCTGTATCGCTTTTAGTTTACTGGGTTTATTTATTATTATTCAGCCAAACTTGCAATTGGGTGCGTTACCAGTAGGCAATGAGGTAGAGTACCCATGGATAAGCATTGGTGCTGGTATATTGGGCGCGTTTGGCAGTGCCGTTGCCTATATTCTGGTTAAAAAGCTCACCAAAACAGATGACAGTTCCGTCATCATTTTTTATTTTCCACTGGTTGCCTTTCCTATTTCAATGATTATGTTGGGCAGTGACTTTGTGGTACCGAGCTTATCGGCCGTAGGTTTACTCATACTTATCGGTATATTTACGCAAATGGGGCAGGTGGGCTTAACTAAAGCATTTAACTGTGCGGATGCCAATAAAGCCAGCGCGTATGCATACGTACAAATATTGTTCTCTGTTTTAATTGGCTGGGTTTATTTTAATGAAGTGCCTATTATCACAACGTTAATTGGTGGTGGTTTGATTATGGTTGGTGCACTAATCAATGTACTTTGGAAGCGTTAGTATTAAAACGGCTAATACTTTTATTTTTTATCTAGTACTGCGGTATAATAGTGTTATCGAACACATGATGAAAGATTAGGAATACAGATGAGTAACGTCGATATTTATAAAGCCAACCCATTACACGGCACCAGTCTTGAAACCGTATTGACTACCTTGGTTGACCATTATGGCTTTGAGATATTATCTGCTTACATGAATTTAAACTGCTTTAAACAAAACCCGAGTATTGAGTCGAGTTTAAAGTTTTTGAAAAAAACGGCGTGGGCACAAGAAAAAGTAGAAGCTTTTTATATGTACCAGTATCACAGCTTACCGAAAGCCGACGATCAGAATTTTGAATTGCCACCACGCGACCGTATTGTGCCACAAGGGCTGGAACAAAGACCGCCCAAAGAGTTGAGCCTTGATGATGCCGAAGAATTACGCGTTAAAAAAGCTAAAAAAACACGCGAACGTGCCTCGGTTTCAAGTCCTGCTAATCCTTGGGGTGATAGGTAAGCTAAAGGTAAGCTTACCACCATTGTTATCCTGTTGCGCCTGCCTTGACCGCCTGTGGCTACTGAATAAAACACCTTGATTGGTCACGGGGATCGATAACAGACATAGACATAATTTATGTTAACTTTATTTTTAAAACATTATCAATACAATTGAGTAAATGTTCATCATGACTTATTAGGATGAAGCTTCCATTGAACGCATTAAGAGCATCGGCTAGCACTTCCTTTGACTCTCTGTCCAAGTGATTATCTGGTTCATCAAGTAATAATAAAGGCAGTTCCTTCTGATGGCTCGCAATTAATATCATTAATCTTATTTTTTCACCCCCACTAAGTTGAGCAACTAGCGTAAAAACTTTATCCCCTCTAAAGCCTATACCCGCAAGGAGGGTTCTTAAATCCATATCATTCAAGTAAGCACAATGCTGCTGCATATTTTCAAGCATATTTAACTGAGCTTTTAATAATGAACAATATTGATCAAAATAAAACAGTTGGCAGTTTAAATAAACATTGCCACTAATCGGTCTTAGCTCACCTAATAAGACTTTCAAAAATGTTGATTTTCCACTGCCATTTTCACCCACCAAGTGAAATTTTTCGTTGTTCATCACCTGTAGGTTTATTGGCTCTTTAGAGCCAAAGGGTAGCACTACCTCTTCAATATATAATTGTTGTGCCTTTTTATTTTTTTCATGATGCATTGATAAGGAAAGTGGCTTTATAGGCTCTTTTTGTGTTAAAAGTAAGGCTTGCTTGCTGGCAATATTTAACATCCGTGCTTTGCTTTGAGTTGCTTTACTCGAAGCAGCTCCCTCCGCTTTATTTTTCTTACCATCAAGTAACACTTTAGCCTGACTACCGCTATGCCTTAATCTATTTCCTTGTGAAGCTCTTTTTTGTGCCTTCTCCTTACTTTTTTGCGCTTGCTTAAGCACCTTTTTTTTCTGTTTATTTAAATGTAATCGCTTTCTGTCTAATGCTTCATCATTATTTTGTTTGTGGCATAAATAATCACTATAGGCACCATGGAAAAAGGTAAGTCCAAGAGACGATAACTCATAAATTGAATCGACCTGTTGCAATAGTTCATGGTCATGACTCACTAAAAGTACATTACCTTGGTAGTTTTTCATTTGATTCATTAACCAGTGCTTTCCTTGCTTATCTAAATGGTTACTCGGTTCATCCAAAATTAAAAGTTGTGCGTCAGATTGAAATAGCTGCCAAAGACTTAATTTAGCTCTCTCGCCACCACTTAGCGAGACACACAATAAATTAAAATTGACAGGCAAGCGTAAAGTTTTCAAAATTTTCAGTACATCATCTTTGATTTGCCAATGCTCAGCTAATAGCTCAAAGTCTGATTCTTCATAGTCGCCCTGCTCGATACGGTTTAGTGCAGCTAATTGCTTATCAACACCTAAAAAAGATGAAACGGTTTCCTCTTTTTTAAAACACATTGAATGATTCTGATTAAAACTCAAGATAGACATCTCTGAAGAAATTGTGCCAGAGGTTGGCTTAAGCTCTTTAGTTAAAAGCGAAACTAATATTGACTTTCCCACCCCGTTTCGACCAATAAGAGCGGTAAGACCTTGAGGTAACCTAAAGGAAATATTTTCAAATAGCTTGATGCCATTGTCTAATTGATAAGAGAGTTTGTTTACTTGTAGTGTCGGCATGAACGACCTCCTGTTTAAAGCAGGAAAGTGATTATGCTAAAGATTCTGGTCAGTATTTGATTAAATACTTTGCCATATTAAAAGAGAAGAAAGTTTGAGCACGCCCACTAACCCTGTAGTTCTAAAGTTAAAAATTCAGATCACAGGTATTAGATGTTCATTATGGCGTTGACTCCGACTATGGTTGATAAAAACAGTGTAGATGAATTTATCTTTGATTTATACCAATGACACTATTTACTTAAGGGATGTTTTTTTTTACGCTGTTGACTAAGTAATTGAACCTTTTGTCAAATTACCGATAAGATGATTTAACACACAATAAAAAAGTGTTATCTGATGCGTAAGGCGAAGAATAAAATAACTCATTGGTCGCAATATAACCAAGCACTCATTAGGGGCTGTTGATCTTTCGAGATTATTTTTACAGCGAATTGTTGGGTATTTATACAAGGCAGAGCCTTTGTAATGCGGTTATTCCACATAAAAAGGTGATGACGCCGTAAAATGACCAACAAACGCTGTCTGAAAGATTCGGCTAAAAGCGTTTTTTTCATTGTTGAGTCGTGTTTGCGTTAGAATGACTAGGCTACACGCGACTCGTCGCGAATAAAACGCTTTTAGCTCGAACAAAATTTAACCGCG
>JBAHZW010000059.1:0-25311 GCA_037132835.1 Colwellia sp.
TTGGTTGCGGGAGCAGGATTTGAACCTACGACCTTCGGGTTATGAGCCCGACGAGCTACCAGGCTGCTCCATCCCGCGTCCGAATGACCTACAGTAAGTAGGAAAGCCAAGTTGTTTTAATTCAAACTTAAGAATTGGTTGCGGAAGCCGGATTTGATAAATACGACGACCTTCGGCTAGCTTAAAATAAGTAGCCCGACGAGGTTGAACTTTTAGGCTGCTCCATCCCGCGTCCGAATGGTTTAAATGCTTCTATTACTAGATTCAAGTAAACAAGCCACAATATTTCACTTCGTATTGCGAGAAGTTACTTCCAAAGAGTTACTCCCTGAAAGCGAGGCGTATAATAAGGATAGCTCAGTGATAAAGCAAGAGGTTTTATAAAAAAAGGACCGTTCGCTTAAATGTTGTTCGTTAAGAGGGAAAATAAGACAGTTTAGACCAGTTAACCGTAACTTTTGTTTATGTGCTTTGTGTTTGAGTATATAATCGCGCCCATATTTTGCTTAGTTTACCTTTGGAATTTCGTTATGAAAGAATCCATGCAACAATTTTTAGCCTTAACATCCCCCGGCATAGAAATTTTATTGTTTGATGAAATAAAAAGTCTCGGTGCAGAGAAAGTAGTACAAAAGCCTGAAGGCGTATATTTTCAGGCATCAATAGCGCTAGGTTATAAAATATCGCTTTGGACGCGTCTTGCTACTCGTATCATGCTTAAATTAGGTGAGGGCGAAGCCAAAGATAAAGATGAATTGTTTAAAGCGGCTAGCAGTATTAACTGGCCAGATATATTTAGCTATACCACCACCTTTGCCATAGACTTTGTTGGTTACAGCGAGGAAATTCGCAATAGTCAGTTTGGTGGTTTAACTATTAAAGATGCGATAGTTGATCAATTTAGAGAGCAAGGTTATGAGCGTCCGAATGTAGATAAAAAATCACCACAAATTAGTTTTCAGGCGAGGCTATTAAGAGACAATGTCAGTATATTTCTTGATTTCTCTGGTCGAGGTTTATTTCAACGTGGTTACCGTCAACACAGCGGCGCCGCCCCGTTAAAAGAAAACTTAGCTGCAGCATTAATTATACGCTCTGGTTGGTTAAATGATACCTCTAAGCCTCTTGTTGACCCTATGTGTGGCTCAGGTACTATATTAATTGAAGCGGTGGCTATGGCGGCAAAACAAGCACCAGCAATTGATAGAGTCTCATGGGGATTTGAATCTTGGTTATCTCATGACATTTCTCTATGGGAAGAGGAGCTAGCGCAAGCGATTGAAAGCTCAGAACAAAGCTTAGCTAAGTTAAAAGTAAAAGTTTTTGGTATCGATATTGATGGCCGCGTATTAAAAACGGCACAACAAAATGCCCGTAATGCGCATTTACAGCAATATATAGAGTTTACTTGTAAAAACACCAATCAAATGAATAACACCTATGGGCCACCAGGGACTATTCTATTTAACCCTCCTTATGGTGAACGTATTGGTGAATTACCCGAGCTAGTTGAAAACTTTGTCTTATTTGGTCAAAAGCTTAAAGCACAGTTTAGTGACTGGCGTGTCGCTATTTTTACCGCCAATACTGATTTGTTGGCTATGTTGAAACTGTCAAGTTTCAAACGTTATAAATTAAAAAATGGCCCATTAGATTGTCAATTAGCCTTATATAATGTTGATGAAAAGCAAAAAGCAAAAGATGCGCTAAGCCCGCAATCTGATTTCTCTGAAGAGGATAGTGCTTTTGCTAACCGATTAAAGAAAAACAGAAAAAATTTAAAAGGTTGGTTAAAGTCAGGTGACATTGAGGCTTACCGTTTATATGACGGTGATATCCCAGAATATAATGTTGCCATTGATATTTATGGTGAGTATCTCGTTATACAAGAGTATGCAGCGCCAAAAACCATTGAAGAAGATAAAGCTAAAAAGCGTTTGCAAGAGGTTATCTATTGGGCACCTAAAGTACTTAATATCCCTACCGATAAAGTGATAATAAAAACGCGCGCCAAGCAAAAGGGCAGTAATCAATATCAACGACTTGATAAATCAAAACAGTCGTTTACGATTAATGAGCACGGTGCATTGTTTAAAATTAATTTATGGGATTACTTGGATACGGGCTTATTTTTAGATCACCGAAAAACACGACAAATAGTCGCGAAAAAAGCGAAAGGTAAGTCATTGCTTAATTTATTTGCCTACACGGGATCCGTGTCAGTGCAAGCAGCACTGCATGGCGCGGCAACAATAACAACGGTTGATATGTCTAATACCTACCTTAACTGGGCACAAGATAACTTTGATTTAAATAAATTGAGTAGTCATAAGTACCAATTTATTCAAGCCGATTGTTTAGATTGGTTGAAAAAGAACACCCATAAGTTTGATGTTATTTTTATTGATCCACCAACATTCTCAAATTCAAAACGCATGGAAGACAGCTTTGATGTGCAGCGAGATCACGTTGATTTAATCACGGATGCTTTAAAGTCACTTAATAGAGGTGGAGAGATTTTCTTTACCAATAATAAACGTAATTTTAAGATAGATTTCGATGCGCTCGCTGAGATTGGTTTAAACGCACAAGCGCTGTCAGATGTTACACGTGATAAAGATTTTGCTCGTAACAAACATATTCATAATAGCTGGTCTATTAAGCGCACAGCTACCTAAGGCCAATTAAAATAAGCAGATGAATAAATATAATTTATATGGCAGTGAAGGTTGTCATTTATGTGAACAAGCTTTAGCGCTATCTTTAACCGTCATATCGACAGAGCAACTCAGACAAATCGACATTATTAATGAAGAGTATGTTGACCATGAAACGAAAACACTGGTTGACTTGTATGGTGTTCACATTCCCGTACTTGAAAAATTAGCACAAAACAACGGTGACAATACTAAGTTGTTTTGGCCCTTTACCCAAGTGCAAGTATTGCAATTGGTTAACAGTAACGCATAAGAAGAATTATGGAATTATTAAGAATAGCCAACGGTGAGCTTGCTTTTGGCGAAGACAAGATTTTAGATAAAGCAGAATTAAGCATTCAAACGGGCGAACGTATTTGTTTAGTGGGCAGAAATGGTGCGGGTAAGTCTACCTTAATGAAAATACTCATGGGTTTTCAAGGCTTAGATGATGGTCAAATTTTAAAATCTAGTACTATGCAGTTGTCCATGCTAGAGCAAGATCCGCCAGAGTCTTCAGATGCCAGTGTTTTTGACTTTGTTGCTGAAGGGGTAAAAGAAAACGCTGAACTGATTCGCCGCTACCATGCGGTAATTCACCTTATTGGTGAAGACCCTAGTGATAGAAACCTTAATAAACTCTCTAATGTGCAAGAAGAGCTTGAGCAAGCCAATGCTTGGCAAGATGAACAACGCATTGAACAAGCAATGAGTACCTTATCGTTAGACCCCGATGCTAAAATTTGTGACTTGTCTGGTGGTTGGTTGCGCAAAGTTGCTTTAGCCAAAGCATTGGTTACTAACCCAGATATTTTATTGCTAGATGAACCAACTAACCATTTGGATATTGAAAGTGTTTTATGGTTAGAGAAGTTCCTCAAAGACTTCGCAGGTACTATTATTTTTATTAGCCATGACAGGGCATTTATTCGTGGTTTATCGACTCGTATTTTAGACTTGGACCGTGGTAAGTTAAAAAGCTATCCTGGGGATTATGATTTATATATCGAACAAAAACAGCATGACTTACAAGTAGAAGTACAACAAAATGCCCTATTTGATAAAAAACTCGCTGAAGAAGAAGTATGGATCCGTCAAGGTGTTAAAGCCCGTCGTACCCGTAATGAAGGGCGTGTTCGTTCTTTAGAAAAGCTTCGTAATGAACGTACCGCACGTCGTGATGTGCGTAATCAAAGTACTATGAATATTACTCAAGGTGACCGCTCTGGTAAGTTAGTCTTTGAAGCGGAAGATGTCACTATCGCGTTTGATGGGAAGGTTGTGATTGAAAACCTCAATTTACTTATTTCTCGTAATGATCGATTAGCGTTGATTGGTGCCAACGGTACGGGTAAGTCGACCTTAATAAAATTAATTATGGAGGACTTACCAGCAACTAGCGGTAAGATGCGTTCTGGGGTTAATTTAGATATTGCTTACTTTGATCAACATAGGGAAGCGCTTGACCTTAATCAAACCGTACAAGAAATTGTTGGCGAAGGCAAACAAGAGGTCATGGTCAATGGCCGCTCTCGCCATGTATTAGGTTACCTGCAAGATTTTTTGTTTAGTCCTAAGCGAGCACGTACACCCGTTCGAGCATTATCAGGTGGTGAGAAAAATAGATTATTACTGGCACGCTTATTTTTAAAACCAAGTAATTTACTTATTCTCGATGAGCCAACCAACGATCTGGACATTGAAACTTTAGAGTTACTTGAAGAAGTGGTTGCAAATTACGCTGGAACGGTTATTTTAGTTAGCCATGATCGAGATTTTGTTAACAACTGTGTAAATACCTGTTTGTATTTTGATGGCTCTGGACAAGTAAACCAAATAGTAGGTGGTTATGATGATGTTGATAGTTATCTTGCTTTAAAAGCGCAACAGCGCCAAAATATGGTTGAAGGTGTTCAACAAAAAAGTAATCAGGCTAAACCCGTTAAAAATAATGCTTTAGCATCGCAAAATAACCAAGTGAATGAAGTGATAGAAAAAAATAAAAAGTTATCATTTAAAGAAAAACGCGAGCTTGAAGCGTTACCTGATAAGATTGATGAGCTAGAAAATTTGATTAATGCATTGCAGTCACAAGTGAATGATGCTGACTTTTTCAGCCAAGATGATAAAATAACACAAAAAGTTTTGAACCAGCTGGCAGAAAGTGAGTCAAACCTTGAAATTGTTTATGCTCGGTGGCAAGAACTCGATGATGAATAGCGATCGATACGTAAGAATAAGTATTCTATAAAGTATTGTTGTACAATTACTTTAAATATTACTTTAAATAACCGCCTTTAACTTGTTTTTAATAACAGGTTAGGCAGAGCAACCATAAAAGAGTACCGAAGTAGAATGAAGTCATTTGCAAAAAATATACTCGCATTAAGTTTGACGAGTGCTTTGAGTCTTAGCATAGGGCTAATTAACCATAGCTATGCAGCCACTTACAAAGTTATTGATAAAAATGCCGCAGAAAATCTAGGTTATACCTACGGCGGCAAGCTAAATAATCAAGGAAGTATGGCTATATCAGGGTCAAATTATTATAATTTCCCGATACAATTTGAGTACTTTGACGACGAAGATTTTGCGAGTATTGTCTATTTAGCCTATTCACAACAAAACTATTATTATGGTCTTGGACCTATTGAAGATACCAACGCGCTAAGAGATGGTGATCCTACTGCCAATGATTTGGCTTGGTCAAAATTATATCTCGAAAGTGTTAATGAAACGGTAGAAAATTTTGAGTACCAGATAGTTGCTGATAATACCGCGATGATTAACCTCGGTGAAGGCACACTCTCTACTGAAATATGTATCTTTGACACCAACTTTGATGGAACTGCTTGTACGGGTGAGCTAACACGTTCGACCTCTAACGTTATTGCCGGCCTTAATAACGCAGGTACTCTGTTTGGCTCAGGTACCGCCCCATATTTGCCTATAGACGGTACAGATGAAAGTGATATTGAGACCCATTGGGTGCGAGAGCATGGTCAGCGTGGTTTCTACTCTCTTGATTTAGGTGTCACTATTGAAGAGATAACGCCTACGTATTCTGAGTATGGTGGAGGAATTTCTGCCATTCTTGATATCAATGACAGTGGCACAGCTATTGGTTATACCAGTTATGCAGTAAATGAGTCCAGTGAGGCAGATATTCTTGATGAAGAGAACGGTGGTTGTGCAGATCCTACGACTTTAGCGAGTATTCCTTATGAAGTTTGTGTGCAAAAGATGCAAGGCTCTATGTATTATATTCAAGCATTTAAAGCTTCTTTGTCAGATACCAATCCGGAACTAGAATTGTTAGGTTTGCTCGTCGAACCGCATGAAGATGATACTAGAGATTTCTCCAGTCAAGCCCTTGCTATTAATAATACGGGTTATGCTGTTGGCTATGCTCAGGGCTGGGATGAAAATGATCTCACTGAACCAACGTCAAATCAAAGCATGACCGGCTCTTATGCAGTCATGTTTAAGGAAGACAGGGTGCTGGATTTTAATCAGGAACATTATCTTTTTAGCTCTGGCAGTGTTTATTCTTTTTCACAAGCGAATGATATTAATGACAATGGTTTAGTCGTCGGTTACACCCACGAGACTACAACTTTTGTGCAACAATTCTTTTATGTGGATACTAATGTTTCTGACCGTGAAATGGAGATAGTGATACCTGAAGGCTTCTTTAATTCTTCAGCGAGTGAAGCTTTTGCGGTGAATTCTGATGGTGTCATTGTGGGAAAGGCTCAAATAGAGAGTCATAATGAAAGCTCTTCAAACCCGAGACGTACGACTGGTTTTATGTACAAAAGTGGAGGTAACTCACCAGAAATCATTGATCTTAATACACTGCTAACCTGTGATACTGAATATGACATTATTATCGCTAATGACATTAATGATGTGGGTCAAATTTCAGCAACAGCCATAGTACAGTCAGCTGCCTTTGACGCACTAGGCGAGCCAATACTCGATATTAGTGGTAATCCGGAGATGGTTGGTGTAGTTCGAGCGGTGTTACTTGAGCCTATTGAGGGCGGTGAAGTAGAAAATTGTGATTCGACCGAAGAAAAGGTCGAGAGAGAAGGTGCTAGTTTTGGTGGATTTATATTACTCTCGCTCATGGCTTTAGTAGGACTTCGCCGTAAAAAAGCTTAATGATTGATCGTTGACTGCTTGTAGAGCTTTCATCATATAAAAAAGAGATAAAAAAACCAGCGATACGCTGGTTTTTTTATCTTTTTTTTATAGCAAGCGGGTGAATGTTTTTCATTACTCACCAATAGCAAATATTTTAGAACTTGCTGGTATCGGTGAATAAACCCACTTTAAGGTCTTTAGCTGTGTATATCTCACGGCCATCAACACTCACACTACCGTTAGCAAGCCCCATGTAAAGTCTGCGTTTAATAACACGCTTGAAATCAATTTTAAACGTTACTTTTTTATCCGTAGGTAATATTTGACCGGTAAATTTAACTTCACCTACACCCAAAGCACGACCTTTACCAGGACCTCCACTCCAAGACAAGTAAAACCCAACCAATTGCCACATCGCATCTAAGCCTAAGCAACCGGGCATTACTGGGTCACCTTTAAAGTGACAATCAAAGAACCAAAGATCGGGAGTAATATCTAGTTCGGCTAGTATGTAACCTTTACCGTTTTCACCCCCTTCTTCGGTGATGGTGATGATGCGATCCATCATAAGCATGTTACCAGAAGGAAGTTTTGAGTTACCTTCACCAAATAACTCCCCTGTACCGGCTTTAATTAGATCTTCTTTACTGTATGAGTTTTGTTGTGGCATTGCCATAATTTGCTGAAATCCGCTAATAAATTTTAGGATGATATTTTAGCGTACACTTGTACACTAAACAACTCTAACAATTAAAAAATTGACATGTTTTCGTGCTATCTCAATTTTATTCATGGCTTGATTCTACGACCATTATGCGTGATTATAGGTAAATGTAGCTAAAAATAAATTTATCTGTCATGAAAAATGCTGAAAAAATGAATAAACAGCACATTAAAAAAGTTGCGATGAGCAATGCAGAAAAACAAAAACGGTATCGAGAAAGGCAAAAAGAACGCGGCTTGCAAGAAATGCGGGGTTATATGTCTCCTGAAGCCAAACGTTGTTATAAACTCATCAGTGAGCAAACTAACTGGTCTGATAGCGTTATATTAAGTAATGCCGTACGATTAACCTATGCAGCGTATAAAAATGGTCAAGTTGGTTTATTAAATAGTTGGTTGAAAAATAACAAACTCTAATGTCAGTGTCGTTAATCGCCTACTGCTATTCTTATCGTATTACATTGAATAGTCAGTTGTTTCGCTATATTCTTGCTATCTATAACTACTCATTAAGGCTGCCTTGCGTGATAAATGTTTTATTGGTTGATGATCATCACCTTGTTCGTTTTGGTATAAATAAGATTTTAACGAGCGTTAAAGGGTTAAATGTTATTGGCGAATGTGAAACAGGTGAAGAGGCGATTAAATACTGCCGTCAGAATGAACCTGATATTATTCTCATGGATATGGATATGCCGGGCATGGGCGGGCTAGAAGCAACTAAAAAAATATTACGTTTTGCGCCGGGCATTAAAATTATTGTCTTAACCGCACATTCAGAAGAGCCCTTTCCCAGTAAGCTCATGCAACTTGGAGCTGCTGGCTATTTAACAAAGGATTCACAACCTGAAGAAATGGTTAAAGCTATACGTGTTGTTAATAGTGGTCAACGTTACCTTCCTTCTGATATTGCACAAAAAATGGCCTTAAACCAATTTAAATCGATTGATGATAATCCTTTTAATGCTTTATCCGATAGAGAATTACAAATTATGATCATGATAACGCGTGGCGATAAAGTGCCCGCTATTTCAGAGCACCTACATTTGAGTACTAAAACGATTAATAGTTATCGCTATCGTATGTTTGACAAGTTGAGTGTAAGTAATGATGTTGAGCTTACCCATTTAGCTATCCGTTTTGGCATGTTAAAAACAGAGAAGTTGTAACCTACCCTCGCTTTAATTCCTCTTAATAAGCTTAGTTTCAATGCCTGAAAATACTTCTAATAAACTACATAACAATCAAAATTCGCAAGCCTCAATTTTTGACAGCGAGGCTTTTTTGCGTGTCGTTACTGAGCAAGCGGGTGTTTATCGAATGTATAATAGTCAGCAAGTGATTATTTATGTGGGTAAAGCCAAGCAGCTGAAAAAACGTCTGACAAGTTATTTTCGTCAAGATGTTGGCTCAGTTAAAACGAAAGCCTTAGTTAAGCAAATTAGCGCCATTGAAGTTACCGTGACTCATACAGAAGGTGAGGCACTGATCCTTGAAAATAATTACATCAAGCAGTATCAACCGAAATACAATATTTTATTACGTGATGACAAATCATACCCATATTTACTCATTACAGCACATAAACATCCTAAGTTAGGTTTGCATCGAGGTGGTAAAAAAATAAAGGGACAATACTTTGGTCCATTTCCAACGGTTGGTGCTGTGTGGGAAAGTTTACGTTTAATGCAAAAAATATTTCCTATTAGGCAGTGTGAAGATAGTTATTATCGTGCACGTTCAAGACCTTGTTTGCAGTATCAATTAGGCCGTTGCTCTGCTCCTTGCGTTGATAAAATATCTATTGATGATTATCTCGTGCAAGTTAATTTAGCTAAATTGTTTTTACAAGGTAAAAGCTCGGCCGTCATTGATCAGCTAGTCAGTAAAATGGAATTAGCGAGTAATGAGTTACATTTTGAATTAGCGGCCAAATATCGTGATCAAATTGTCACCTTACGAAAAGTACAACAACAGCAACATGTCAGTGGTCATGTCGCTGAGCTTGATGTTGTTGGCTTATATCGCGATAAAACCCAAGTATGTATTCATCTTCTTTTTATCAGGCAGCATAAAATTTTAGGCAGCAAAAGCTATTTTCCAACGGTGCCAAGTGAAAGTAGCGACAGTGAAATACTACAAGCGTTCATTGCTCAACATTATTTAGCTGCTGAGAATTCAAGCCATGGTAAAATACAGGGGAATATCCCAAAAGAAATTGTTATTAAAGAGCCCTTTGAACAAAGAAATGATTTAGCGGCACTATTAAGTGAACAGGCTGAACACAGTGTTAAAATATCCACCAATACACGTAGTGAACGAGCCCAGTATTTAAAGCTTGCTGGAACGAACGCACAAACAGCCCTTGTTACACGAAATAGTCATAAAAAATCAATGCATGCGCGTTTTACTGCGTTAAATGAAGTGTTTGAATTGGAAAAGGGCATACACCGTATTGAATGCTTTGATATAAGTCATACCATGGGACAACAAACTGTTGCTTCTAATGTGGTCTTTAATCAAGAAGGACCCCTTAAAACCGATTACCGACGTTATAACGTATTAGGTATTACTCCGGGGGATGATTATGCCGCCATGGCTTTTGCGTTAAATAAACGCTATGGAAAATTAAAAGCTACCCCGAGTACACCTGAAGAACATAGTGCGTTAGAAAAGTTACCAGACATAGTCTTTATTGATGGTGGTAAAGGGCAGCTTGCTGAAGCGGAAAGTTTTTTTAATCAGCTTGCGCTAGTTAGAACACCGTTATTAGTTGGTGTAGCTAAAGGTGAATCACGTAAGCCAGGCTTAGAAACTTTAATCTTAGCGGGCAGTCATCAGCTGATATCTTTACCGGCTACCTCGCCAGCATTACATTTAGTCCAGCATATTCGTGATGAGTCTCACCGTTTTGCTATTGCGGGTCATCGAGTAAAAAGACAAAAATCGAGTAAAAAGTCTCAGTTAGAGTCTATTGAAGGCATAGGAGCGAAAAAGCGTCAAAGTTTATTGAAATTTTTAGGGGGCTTGCAGGAAGTCATGGGTGCTGATGTTATTGCCTTAGCTAAGGTACCAGGTATCAGTACGGTACTTGCAGAAAATATATATAATGCTTTGCATGAGAAGTAAGTTAAATAATAGAGGGTGTAAAAATAAGTCTGTAAAAGCTGATAAAGCTTTACTCTGCACGCTATTAATAGGCGCATTTACTAAAACTTGTCTTATTCTGCCATAGCACTGATTTAACAAGTTGTGTACACTAAACAAAAAGACTTTTAGTGATAAGTAAATGTGGACAATACCTAATCAAATAACGTTATTTCGGATCGTCTTGATCCCTATTTTCGTAGTAATTTTTTATTTACCCCTTTCGTGGAGCAACTTTGGTGCCTTTGCCATATTCTGGCTGGCGGCAATTAGCGATATTTTAGATGGTTATTTAGCTCGAAGGCTTAATCAGTCATCTCCTTTTGGAGCCTTTATCGACCCCGTAGCCGATAAGCTGATGGTTGTTGTAGCCTTAGTTATGATTGCACAAGACTATAGCTCTTGGTTAGTCTCAATTGCTGCTATTATCATGATTTCTCGAGAAGTCTTTATTAGTGCTTTACGAGAGTTCATGGCTTCAATAGGAAAGCGAAGTGTCATTGCGGTTTCTAATATGGGTAAATATAAAACGGCAGCGCAAATGCTGGGCATTATGGGGCTTATTTGGCAACCTAACTATGACATACCGCTAATTTTGTTTTACTTACCTCATGAAGTAATTAATTACCTCTCTTATGGTTTTTATAGTATTGCCACTCTATTAACGCTTACTACAGGTTTTAGTTATTTCAAAGCCGCGTGGCCAGAGCTGAAAGGGCAGTAATTATTTAAGGTGTTTTTTGATTGCAAAACGCCATTTAAAACCCCTTTTAGTTAAAAATAGACCAAACGACTCGCTTTTTAAGCAGTTAGGATAAAAAGTTAATTTAATAGTTGACTGAAAAATATTTAGATGTAGAATTCGTTTCCGTTGACAGGGAGTCAACATGTGAAGAGCAAATGACTAACTTAATCAGTTAGTTTTATGTTTCACAATGTTTATAAAAGATTAATGAAGCGGCTGTAGCTCAGCTGGTAGAGCATCACGTTGCCAACGTGAATGTCACGAGTTCGAGTCTCGTTAGCCGCTCCAATTTATTTTTTAATAACAAATTCTAGGGAATACCTTAACTCGGTGTTGATAAAATGGCGGGTTGGCAGAGTGGCTATGCAGCGGATTGCAAATCCGTGGACCTCGATTCGACTTCGGGACCCGCCTCCATTTTGCCCGGGTGGTGGAATTGGTAGACACAAGGGATTTAAAATCCCTCGCCGAAAAGCGTGCCGGTTCAAGTCCGGCTCCGGGTACCATTTCATCAACACGATGTTGAGATAAAAGAAGTAAAAGCTCTAATGAAGCGGCTGGTGTCAGCTGGTAGAGCATCACGTTGCCAAAAGTGAAGTGAATGCCACGATTTATGTTGATGAGAGTAGTCTCGTTAGCCGCTCCAATAAAGTTAAAAAGTAAAGCTCTAATGAAGCGGCTGTAGCTCAGCTGGTAGAGCATCACGTTGCCAACGTGAATGTCACGAGTTCGAGTCTCGTTAGCCGCTCCAAATTATGTACACGTAGGTTACCAATATCCTACGCTAAAAAAAATTACCCATATCTTATGAATGTCATATGATAACAATGCCCGGGTGGTGGAATTGGTAGACACAAGGGATTTAAAATCCCTCGCCGAAAAGCGTGCCGGTTCAAGTCCGGCTCCGGGTACCATTTTATAAAACTCAAAATATCTCATTTATTCAATAAGTTACATCACTTTCTTGTATCTTTTATCTTCGTTGTAATTTAACACGAAAATTAAGCCTTTTATCACGTTTTACGAACTTTATACGCCGCGAAAACGTCTATTATTAACCTTATAATTGCTCATATACTTGTAAGTTTCCGGTCGTGATACTGTCCATCTAATTCTTTGGTTTAACTTCCTGTTTATACCCGCGCCCTTTATATCAAGAAATAACAGCACATTTACCACCATCGGTATTATTAGCTTAAGAAAGGCAGTCACGAGCCATGGTCTATATCCGGTTCAAATGCTCAGGCTATGTGCCGAAAATAAATAAAGACTGAGCATATATTAAATTCTTGGATCCATTTAATTCATTAAATAATCGTGGAGAATTTAATATGACAATACACAATGAAACTAGATTCAAGTTCACTAACTCAAAACTAAAAGCACTACCTGCCAACGACATAGACTCTCGCTCAACAGATCAAGAGTATACGGATACTGAAATTTCCAATCTAAAACTGCTTGTCGGCAAAACAGGCAGTAAAAGATACCTAGTACGCTACCAAATCAAATCTAAGAAACGTTCAATAACTATCGGTAAGTTTCCACAAGTTAATATCAATGATGCCCGTAGCATAGCGAGGAAGCATCTATCTTTAGTTGCCTCAGGTGTTGATCCGAAGCAAGAGCGTGAAAACCAAAGGTTAATGCCAACGTTAGATGAATTCTTTAACGAAAGTTATCTACCATATATTCAACAAAAGAAGCGGTCATGGTCACATGATAAACAAAGATACACTGACTATATCAGTAAGCGCCTTGGAGCAAAATGCTATGACGAAGTAACTGCTTTAGATATTCAGCGCTTACAAATGGATATGCTCGCAGGCGAGGGCTTTACTCAAGTATACAAGCCTTCAACATGCAACAGGACGTTAGCCCTTTTAAAAACAATGGGACAGCAGGCAATTTCATGGGGAATTCTTGAAATTAACCAAGCAAATAAGATTAAATTACTAAAAGAAGATAACATCCGTTCTCGTTATTTTACTGTAGGTGAAATGCAGAAAATCATTAAGCAAGCCATTAAATACCCGAACCCATTTGCAGGTAGCTTTATAGCACTACTACTTTATACAGGAGTTCGTAAAATGGAGTTACTTACAGCGCAGTGGAAGCATTTAGATAAGATTAAACGGAAACTCTATGTTCCTATGACAAAGTCAGGAAAGAGCCGTGATATCTACCTTAGCGATGAAATGATGAAGCTGATTTGTGATTTACCTAAACGCGAAAATAATGCCTATATATTTTCAAGTTTAATTACAGGTAAACACATTTCAGAACCTCGTTGGGCTTACGATGTAATACTTAAGAAAGCGGGTATTAATCGTAAAGAAGTTTGTTTTCATACCTGTCGTCACAGTGTGGCCACAGCCTTAATTTCAAGCGGTCGAGACTTGTATGACGTCATGATTCAGCTAGGTCATGCTAATGTTGCCAGTTCACAACGTTACAGCAAGGTCACAGAGCAAAGGCAAAGATCTGTAGGTCAAACTGTCAGTGATTTAATTTCTATTTAACTTAAAAGCAGCTGAAAAAGACGTCTATGGACAGGAAGTATCTGCTTTAGTTGCTCAAATAAATAATTAAGCCCATTACACCTAATAATTATTGGTGTAATGGGCTTTTTGTTTTTTTAATTGTTCAAATCGCGAGGGATAAAGCATCCCACGAGAGTGTAGGAGAAATATTACATAGTCATTTCTTTTTTTTCGGATGAACATTACTTCGTCCTGTCCTAATAGAAAATTCTGAAGATAACGTTTAGAAGTACTGACATATTATTTAGTTTTTTCAAGAAATAGATTAAATGAGCTCTGTGACCCATTTTATTTACACATGGTTAGAATCATATAACCCTATTTTTTTTAAACTATTTTAGACAAAAGTCTCAAGAATGTACCCATTGCCTAAAGTTGAAAACACATGCTCGCTAACTAATCAAAATCTAACTTGTCTATCTTTTTTAGACGGTCGTTCAATATTTTTTGATGTTTGATTCTTGATTTTTCATTATATTGAGATGTTGCTGTGTTTATTTCATCTAGAATATCATTTGTTACCAGCTTAACATCTTTTGTAACAGACGATACTGAATCCAAAAGTTGTTGTGTCTTAGGTTTTGGCTTCGATAACTTCATTATTAGCCCAGAAACGACAATCATCGGTATTGCAATGTAAGTTAAGTAAACACCGACGTATGAGACCGTGTATAAGGTTAGGATGTATAAGCCCAAGGTAAGCCAAAAGACTAAAGCAGACTTCTCGTACATTTTCTATAATTCCAACTAATTACAGTAAATAAAACTATAGCGTTTTTCTTAACGGTAATATACCTAAATATACATCATTTTTCAGATGTTCAAAAGCACCCTCTACTTCTACACTCCACTATTAGTCATTATTTTCGCGCAATCTGCGCTTATCTATTATGTAGATCTTTATACGACACAAATTTACGAACTTTCGAATATGTGTTTTTGTTGGTTAATCCTAACCTTTCACAAAGTTTTTTATAATATTTGGGAGCGATAGCTCCATCAAATTTCCATTGGCTTGAATCGTTTTCCATTTCTAGCTCCCCTGCTAAATTTTGGTACTTATCACCTAAACGATTATCAACAATATAACGTGAAACTTCATGTGATTTAGTCAGTTTAACATTAAGAATCTCAATCTCATTGACCAATAGATCAAATTCAAAAATAGAGGGGGAATTAAGTGCGCGCTTCCATTTATCTTCAGCTACATCGGCTCTACGTTTAGCCGAAAATAGTTTGCCATTGATTACTTTAAGTTCTTGACGTAATTCATTAGAGAGAGCCACCACTCTTTCATATTCTTCCTTGGGAGTTGTGTTTTCTTGGCGGAATCTACTTTGCTCTTCGATGGTTTTAAGTTTTTTTATTTCGGCTTTTTTTATATTCCGCTTTAAGCTTAAATTTTCAACATCTAAACCTAGTGTTATTGAGGCTAATTCAACCCATTCAGGCATACTATTAGTGGTATCGATCCAATATAACTCTAATTTTGAAATAAGTTTTTCTCGGTCACTTATTTTATTTACAACATCACTCTTTCTGATCGTAGTAATAACCTCATACCCTTTTGGGCCTAGCCTAAAACTAAACCAACAAAAATACGAGTTATCAAATTCTTCGGATTTTAACTTATTTGATAATGATTTATCCTTGATCGTTGAAATATGAAAAAATATTGAATCGACTAGTTCTACACTGCTAAGGATAGGTTTAATAAAACCAAAACCTTTATCACTGAAATATTTATCGACTTTACCTAATACAACAGCCCCCTCACTCATGGAAAGCTCACCATCATAGTTAACAGCTTTGAAACCAGAATATTTAATAGTTTTTGCATCTGTAAACGCAAGATCGGCGGTTCTTGCTGATTGAATTGGAGAAGCGACCATCTCTTCAAGTATCAGCCCTAAATTTTCAGTAACTAATTTATCATTGTTTAAAAGGGACAAACCAGATGAGTTGATAGAATCTAAAAGGCGGACAACTATTAAGATGGAGCTGGATTCCATGATAATGATAAGTTTTTCTAGTTGTTCAAGGTCTAAAGCTTTTATAAATTCATGTAATCCCTTTCCCTGAGCATCATCACAAAAACTTGTTATGCAGGTATTAATAACACTTTTTATTGTCAGGTCAATCTCTGCAAGGTTGTAATTTAGAAATTTTTGTAACCTATAATCCATGACGTTTTTTCTCCATTTATTTTTATAGCTATAATATAAGGGCTTAAATGAACTTAGTGATTTAGTTAATCAATCACCCACGCGTATATTATTTTGTAAGATGCTATCGGTGAAGTAGCCATTTTCCACTTCACCGATAATTTATTTAATCACCTTTTTGAGGCAATATCTAACCACTTCACTAATAGATTTATCTTCCATCATAGCATGCTCCTTTAAATTCCTAGTTTCGCTAGGGCTTAAATAAAACGTTAACCGTATTTTACGATTACCTGTTTGAGCCCTACCACCAATAGCGTGTTCTATTTCTTTTAAGGTTTGTATTTTCATATTAATTCACCATAAGCAATAATTCGGTCATAAACTTGTTCATGCGTTATCCGCGTTTTATTTAGTTGATATTCTCCCATATCGTTATTAATATTTTGAAACCATTGCTCGCCATGCTTAGCTACGCGCTCAAATAACGTTGTTGTACGTATAGAGAAAATTACAGGCATATCTAAAGCTTCCATTAAGTACTCGCGGGCTTCCGCGTGTTTCTTACCATTGCTGTAATTATTAATAAGAATTACGATACGAATATCACTTGGTTCAATCAGTTTATAGGTTTCAATTGTTGCCGCTAAGCTGCGTTCATCGGTCAGTGTTGGGATAACACAAACATCACAAAAGGTAACAGCATGAGATACTTTGGGGTCGATATTGGTACTCATTGCTCCGAAGTCGAAGACCACATTCTTTAGGTGATGGAACTCATAAGGAACTCGCTTTAGTGAGTGACGAATTTGATTTGCCTGTGATTTTGATGGTACTACCAAATCATTAGTGACATAGGTAGCATTTTGGTACGTTGCGAAGTTACTGGCTATTGAGCTTTTACCTACGCCGCCTTTTAACGAACAGAATAAAATTTTCATAATATTTTTTTTTCCTATAGTGAATTTCTAATAAATTGTTAGGAAAAACAGGGGGTAATCTAGGGGTTTTTAGGGGGCGAAAAAAATATGAATGAATAAAAAAAATCAGCCACTAAAACGATAAACTGATTTTTTATAAAATGCACTAGAAAGTACTAATTATTAACTTCATCAACAATAAATCCAACTATTGCACCTAAAGCAGAGCCAACCAAAAAACCATAGGGTCCACCGCATCTAATACCAATGTAACCACCCGTAATAGCCCCTTTGACGGCTGTCATGGAAGGTGTTGTTACTGCATTCACGCGTGACTTAGCGTTAGTAGCTATTTCATTAGTTTTAGCTGATTTCAACGGTATAAACTCCCATCTTGTAATATTCAATAAAGTTATCAATAAATAGTGCGGCTAACTCAGCACTTTCTCTTTTATTAAGCCAACCGCCATATAGGTGATAAACGCGCTTAGCGGTAAAGCAAACGTCAATCTCTTTCACTAATTCAGGGTAGGGTGCGCCGTGATAAGCAAGGTCTGTCGCGTAGCTCAGAGCCCAAATACTACTTTGCTTAGTAAGCATTATCTCAACGCTGTGGAATCCACCGTTAGTAGCTGAATATGTGGGGTCGCTAAAATTAAGAATGATAGTAGTTACTTCCGGTTTGACTCCGGCTTTAATTACTTCATTGTTTAGCAGGGTGTAGAAGGCTTCGGGCATAGCAAAGCACAGCTCCCTTTTAAAGAGTAGTTTCATTTATATCTCACTTTAATTTTTGTAGATTAGGTGTTACTTGGTAGATTTTACTGGGGTTTTTGGTGTGGTTAATTTATCAGTTGATGGTGGTGTTAACTTATTAAGGTCAGTAACACGCTTATCAAAGTCATCACTCACAACATGTAAATATAGATTGTTAGGACTTGCTGCAATTAAACCAACACTTTTACAGCGCAGGGTAGCCGCTATAAAAGAAATTGTATTACTTGATCCGCCAGCGACTATGCATTTGAATAATGAAGTTTTAAAAGGCTTCTCGTCTTTACGATTATTCAATAAATCAACGAAGGCCGAAAGGCTAAACCACTTTTTACTATACAGCCCAGCGCTAGAATTAGTGGTTAATCTTAAGTAGTTCTGTTTACTCTCAATTTGTTGGCCTATTTCAAACCCAATTGTACCTGAAGACTTTGCTGATAGTTTTGGGGCTTCGCCAGTAAATAATATGACATAGTCACTGTCGGCATTAGCGGTTTTATCAGTTTTATTAACCTCAGGTTGTAAGCCATTAGTTACTTTATTTGGTGCGTTATTCTTTTTGGTATTCATGTCACTCTCGCTTTTTATTAGTAGTTTTAAGGTAAGCCGTACAGTAAAAGAAGTACTTTCTCTGCATCAGCTCTAAGGTGTATAGGAAAATCAGCATTACAAATAATGTGAATTAACTTGTTCGTATCCATATAAATCTCGCGTTAATCAATTTGCTTCAAAGGCTAGTTCGCTTGGTCGGAGCACATACAATCCATGACCCTCATCACTATAAATAGTGAGTGATAAGACATAGTGCTCAGGTAAGGCTTCGATAAACTCGGGATTGTTAAAGGCATCATCAACTTGCTGTATTGCAGATGTATTAAATATACTGTCGATTGTTTGCAGGTCTGTAGTTGAAGTGATGATTAATAGCCGTGTGTGCCCATCAACCCAAAAAGACAAAGCAGTTTCTTTATCACCAAATGGCTCGATTAATAAATTAATGAGTTTATCAATAACAAGTGAGGGTAGTAGTAAGTCTTGGGCAGTAGGTAAGTAGTTAAGTAGTTGCATAAAGATCTTCCATAGTTAACGAACAATAAAAAGGCCTGAGCGATATTGATCGTTCAGGCCTTTATGTCTGCTCATCGTTTTGATGCGTGTTGTAGTACGAAGGTGGTTCTTCTTATTCTTTATATAAGCTTGAAATGTACGTTATTTCAGTGATAGAAGTAACGTACATTACCTCTGTGTAATTATTTATCTGTAGATAGCTCCTCAAGCACCTTAATCAATGCATCAGTTGTAAAGAAGGGCTTTAGTGATAGCGCAGGAAACTTAGTTATTACAAGTCTGACGGCTTTCATCACACTAAGGGTATAAGGCAAGCAATGCTCAAAGAACTTACCGTTTTTGGCATTTGAAAAGCTACTTACTTTACTGTCATATCCGCTATCTTCTAACCACTCGCTTACTGATTTATCTGTCCCTAGTTTGGTTAATCCAAACATTTGTTGCTTATAAGCTCTAATAAATAACTTAATGAAAAGGTCGCCACAACTTTCTGAGCCTAACCTTCTCAAACCGATATTTTTCTTAGCGATCTGTAACTGATAGTAATCATCAAATTCATGAAACTTTTCAACCGTAGTTAAGCAGTTGCTTTGTCGCCATTGGTCGAAGATACCTCTAGCGATAAGGCCTTGGTCTACTGTAACCCATGTCTCAGTATCAAAGGTTAAGCAGTCACCATAGGGGGTGATGACCATTCTAGGGTTAACAGGTTTACGCTTGAAATCAAACTCCATGTTTAATCTTATTTCGCGTTTATAAGCAATCAAATCACTTTCTGTTAACCACTGCTGACGCGTAGAAATTAGATGCGTATTCGTGATTTTCTGCTGTGCTACCCGATTTAAATAAGTCTCTGCCATAAACTTATGCGGTTTTGATAAATGCTCTTTAGGTAAGCTGATACTACCTTTAGCGAGTACTTGTGCTTTCGTGTCAGACCATTGTGGGTGGGGCTCCGTGGTAAAATGAAGTCTAGTCTTACCACAGATTAACTGATTCGATTTACTTTTGACCTCTAGCATATGAGCGCCGGGATCCACGCGGTGAACTAATGCTTGAAAGCGTTGGCATAACGCACCTGATGTATCCACTTCATGAGGCTGGATATTATCAGGGTCGTTGATATCGATAGTTGATAAAAAGCCATCAGTAATCGCGTTTACCAATTTAACGTCTTGAGGTAAGTTGTTAAGTAACTCACCGAGTACAGCTCTTATTAACCCCGTAATATGACTTGCGAAGAAAGGATTAGTGATATCACTGGGGGGAATTTTCTTACTCTCACCAGAAGTAGTATTAAATCCTGTAGCACCTGATAATCCTTGACCAGTCTTACCGTAAATACTGTTCATTATCAGCTTATACATTTCATTTTCAGTCGATTTTTTAGGGAACTGCTGGCGTTTAGCTCTCAGGTCTTTAATAACAGGTTCAAAAAATCGTTTGTCATTTTTCCAAGGGAGGACACAACCCGTTAGAATTTTTACTCTCGCACCTAAACGTAAAGCTAAATCTATCTCAGCAGCAGTGACGTAATCTTTACCCTTATGAGTGAAATACAAACCGTTTGTACCAGCGCGAAAAGCAATTGTTGGATAACGAACGCTTTCAGGAAACTCTACCTCAGCATAAGCAAAACCTAAAACATGCCCTTTGAAATCTTCAGGGTTTGTAGTGTGTGTGGCGTTGTCATAATCAGGCTCACATAAATCTAGAAGCCCCATTGAATAGGCCCCCGTTAAATCAAGGTCGGTAGCGACTTCATTTTCAGTAGCCCCTATTGCATAAGCGACATTGTGTGCACCTTTAAAGGAATGCGTCGCTAACTTATAAAAGGTATCAACGACAGGGTCGATAAGGACTTCATCACGCGTTTGTACTCTTTTATTTTTGTGATTGAAATAAGAGCTCTTCTGGTGAGATAAACCAAACACATCCTGAAAATGTTTTTCATCATCAAAGCTTTTTTTAACCAGTTTTACACCAAGGCTTCCAAGTGTTGAAGGAAGGTTGTCTTGGTCAAACTCTTGCTTGATAGTTTTCATCATATGAAGACCAAAACGAAGCGCAATTTGGGCATCACGCAAAGCATATGCTTCAAATATCTCAGGCTCATCATTCTTTAGCTTTTGCATATTCTCAATGCTTTGGCCGTCAGGAAGTTCAAGCTTGTCGAAACCAATCAGCTTAGCAATATTTTCTAACGAACCGCTAGCAAGTGGTGACAGCAAAAGGGTATCAACAAACTTCACTTGGGTTAGACGAGGTTTTCTGTTTTTATCTTTAAGTAATAACGCACTGCGCTTTACTCGTTGGTTAGAGCCAATAAACATAATATCGGTATCTTGACCAATATTTGCTTCTTTAACGATACTTTTAGGTAAACCTAAGCTCGCTACAGTATTACGTAAACCTTCGACACTGTGTTTATTATCGGTATTCCAAAAGTCACTGAAATTAACAATATCAGCTCGCATGAAATGGCAAAAGACTACAATTTTCTTAGGCCATACAGATATCATTTTGTCTTCTTTTGCTTGATGAATGACATGACCTAATAACTTATTAAGAGATAAGCGCTGAGAACGTCTTGGTCCGTCAGTATGGATGATGTATAAGCGCTCTCTCGGCTCACCGTCTTTATCTTTGGTATAAACAGCGGCTGTGTAACAAAGAATATGATTGGCATCTCTGTTGGGTATTCGTTGCCATTCGCTATCAATACCGATATATAAAGTACCGCCTTCTGCTGTGACTACATCATCTAACGAACCAGCACCTTCGTTAATTTCTTGCGTTGTTAGACGAAGAACGTCTAGGTCTGAAATATAAGAATCATCAAAGGCTTCTTGCTGATGATATTCAGGGCTTAGTACTAATTTAGACATAATGTTTTTTTACTCATTTAATTGGAATGTAAAGTTAGAGGGTTAAACGAAAAAGGCCTAGCGGTGGCGACTGGGCCTTTTGTTCTTAATTCAAATTACCTATAAATCTTCATCTTTAAGTAATTTTTCCCAATCTGGTTGGTAAAAACCACCTGCCTCGCTAGCATCGACAATTTTTTCAATTTCTTCGCGGATGATGTAACGTTTTACCTCATCTGGTTCAATGATATTAGTTATCATCGCCGAGCTATTGTCTTTAACGATAACCCCTTTGGATGATATTGAACCAACACCGATCATTGAATCTTTGGTGAAGTCACCATTTGAAAATGTCACTTTCTTAGCCATGTTATATACCTTCTAAATAAGTTTGAGCTTTATGCTCAGTTGCAATACGCCACCAGTATCACGATTAAATTAAAACCTAAAATTTAGGTCAGTTATAAGGACTCTATTGCCCTTAATTACTAGTGGTGAAAATTGATGAAGTTTTTTGTCTATTAATAAAAAGAATAAGGGTTAGGTATGTTTTTTTGTGTTAAGTGCTTAATAATTAATAAAAATAAAAATAAAAATAAAAATAAAAATAAAAATAAAAATATATTATGTCCTCAGCAAAGCTAAGGGGGGTCGCCTGCTTCGCAGTCGACCAATAAAAAAGCGGTTATTCACCGAAGTAAATAACCGCTTATAAGTCCTACTTGTCCATTATCTGTAAGCGTTAGCAACCGCTTCAGATGTTTCGCGTAAGTCATCATCCTGATGTGCTATATAGCGCATTGTCACACCGACCGAACCGTGGTGAAGTAATTTAGACGTTGTTAACACATCACTATTCTTAGCGGCGACGGAGCCAAACACTCGCCTTAGGTCATGATTTCTTAGGTTACTAATATCATGGCCTAGCTCAAGCATTCTGGCCTGTATTCGTTCCCAACAACCTCGTGGATAGTGAATGGGGGAGCCAATATTTCTATTGGATGGGAAAAGCCATTCGTTAGTTGTCTCAGCTATACGCCGTTTAACTATCTCTAGCGCGAATGAATTTAATATGAGCGTTTGCGGTTTACCCGACTTAGTCAGTGGCAACACAATAGTGCCATTCTCAATATTAACGTCTGTTACCTTTATTCGCTTTAGTTCTCCTATACGACCACCAGCGGTAGCACACAACATAAGCACATCTTGATGGACTTTATTGTTATCTTGTAAGCAACAGCTAATAAAAGGTTTTAATTGTTCAGGTCGCATGGTTTGTGTACGGGCATTATCTCTATTAAATTGCTTCCAGTTACGAAAAACATTAACAGGGTGAGCTCCAGAATCTACAGCAAACCGTCCTACCTTGCGGGCTATAGCGCTTAACCTATCAACCGTGGAGTGACTTAATGTATCAAGCTTTTCTTCAATAAATTGATTAATAAGTGGTTGTGTTATTTGGTTAAACTCTAAGTGGCCGAAATAAGGCCTTATATGCTTCTCTAGCTTCGATAACTCTGGCTTGATGTTCTTTTTATTAATGCGTGCATCAGTTAAATATGGCCCATTAATAATATCGTTTATCGTTTCAAAGTCAGCACCAAAACCGTCTTCTACCCGTAATAAATGCTTAAGTGCTTTCTTACGAATATCAGCGACAGAATGAAGTAGGGCGCAGCCTAGCTTCTTGGTTTTTGTCACGCCTTTAACTGAGTACCGTAGGGAATAGGTCTTACTTCGTTTACCTATACGACAAATTAACCCGGGTACATCTGTATCTTTTAGTAAAACAACTTCTTCAGAAAACGCTGTTTTATTAATTAATGTATTTGAAAATTTAACTACTTTATATCCCATGTGAAATTACCTTTAGTGATTACCTAAAGGTCACGGGTGAATTTCAGTGAAAAAAATGATAAGTTTAATTTCATCAGGTACTTAGAAAGTCGTACATAAATGAAAACAATCTCTATTGGTAAAGCGTTTAGTGCCATGCTGTGGCTTGTAGAAAAAGAACACTCAGTTCCTATTGATAAAATGAAGGGGGCTTGGAATTTTTATGACCAAAAGACCCCGTTACAACCAATCGATTACACGGGGTTAATCAATGCACTTGGTTACAACTACTTCGATAAGTCTTTATATCAAGGCATTGAAGACAAAATTAACTTAACGAATATCATCGACGGTGGCAGAATTTTATCGCCAGAAAATGAGCTTATATGCCAACCTAAAGAACTAACCAAAGTTGAAAAATTAGAAGAATGGGTAAACCATGAAATTGATAATCAATTCTTTCGTTTTGGTCACAGTAAGCACCAACCAGATAGCGAAGAATACGTGTGCTCGGTTAAAGAAACACCTGTAGATAAAACCGGAGAAATATCACATGAGGAAGAACTAGCCGAGCTTATGGCGCAATTGAATAACCCAGAAGCTAAAGTAAGAATGAAGGAACAAGAAGCACAGCGAAAAGAGAAAGAAGCAGAAAATTCAGTACCTAAGATACCTGTCTCGGTAACCGATCAACTAATCGCAAGTACTCATTTACAATTAATAGAGCTGTTGAAGGCTTCTAATCTACAAGCATATTACTACCCAGCTGTAGCGAAATTTAAAGATGAACTAAATAAGCCAGTAAAGTCTACACAGACAGCAAAGCCAATAAATACAGCGTATTGGTTCCTAAAGCCATTACCCCATTACGATGTTAGCGCTATTCATTTTGGTGATGCTCACAAACTTTACTTCACAAAACATGCTTTATCAGAATTAGGGGTGGGAGAACACAAAATTACGCCATATCACTACTTTTGGTATGCCAATGTGAAGATTGAAGCTGATAGCTTCGAAGAATTCATCATGCCGTTAATATATAGTTATTTCCCTTTACCAAAAAAAGCAGTACTCAAGAGAACAGGTAATGACTTTATTATCAGCTTTGGAGAAGATAAAGAAGCTAAAATAAAACAAAGTAAAGGGCTTAGCGCACTGTTAATATTAATAAATTATTCAAATGTAAATTATCAAAACCAAGCTCCAGTAGACGCTGTATTATTACATAACCTTTTATCAAGTGTCAGCGAACTAGGAGACATAGAAAGATTCGTAGATGCAACACCAGAAAACTACGATGAATTAGTAATAAATAATATTAAAGGTCAAAACAAAGAAACGAACGTTTTACTAAATACGATTCGTAGGAAGGTTAAATTATACTGGGAAGCAGATGAAAATATTTCAAATATTGAAGGCATGGCAAAAGAAATAATAAGGATAGCTTCAAAATTAAGTGAATTAACTCAGGATTCAAGTTATATCAGCAACATTAAAACTATTTTAAATGCAGACGAATACTCCGAACCCCTTAGGGAGTGAGCTTACGGCAGCATAGCGTGACATCGTGAATTTCAGGCGCAGCTTGACCTAAGCGATTAAGCTTAAGTCATACTGTTTTGGTGGTTTTGTCTAGGTTCTTGAGTTGTTAGCGGGGTAATTCCAAGGTAAATAATTT
>JBAHZW010000070.1:0-46216 GCA_037132835.1 Colwellia sp.
TGTCTGGTGGGTAGTTTGACTGGGGCGGTCTCCTCCCAAAGAGTAACGGAGGAGCACGAAGGTTGGCTAAGTACGGTCGGACATCGTACGGTTAGTGCAATGGCATAAGCCAGCTTAACTGCGAGACAGACACGTCGAGCAGGTACGAAAGTAGGTCATAGTGATCCGGTGGTTCTGTATGGAAGGGCCATCGCTCAACGGATAAAAGGTACTCCGGGGATAACAGGCTGATACCGCCCAAGAGTTCATATCGACGGCGGTGTTTGGCACCTCGATGTCGGCTCATCACATCCTGGGGCTGTAGCCGGTCCCAAGGGTATGGCTGTTCGCCATTTAAAGTGGTACGCGAGCTGGGTTTAGAACGTCGTGAGACAGTTCGGTCCCTATCTGCCGTGGGCGTTTGAGAATTGAAGAGGGCTGCTCCTAGTACGAGAGGACCGGAGTGGACGAACCACTGGTGTTCGGGTTGTCATGCCAATGGCATTGCCCGGTAGCTACGTTCGGAACTGATAACCGCTGAAAGCATCTAAGCGGGAAGCAGGCTTTGAGATGAGTTCTCACTGGGACTTTAAGTCCCCTAAAGGGTCGTTGGAGACTACAACGTTGATAGGTCAGGTGTGTAAGGACTGTGAAGTCTTGAGCTAACTGATACTAATTACCCGTGAGGCTTAACCATACAACACCCAAGTGTTTTTTGAGAAAAGACATGTAAGGTTGTATGAAGACTGGCATAATTGCTTACCGAAAGGTAAAGAAAAATCACGTACTCGTGTTACTTGAATTACTTTTGAACGGATTTATATCAAATTTCTAGATTGCTAATGACTGCTAAGGCAGTGATTAGAAAGTTTTTATCTAGCGACAATAGCGCTGTGGCCCCACCTGACTCCATTCCGAACTCAGCAGTGAAACGCAGTTGCGCCGATGGTAGTGTGGGAGTTCCCATGTGAGAGTAGGACATTGCTAGGTTCCTCTTTGTGCTTAGGCACTAAAAAGCCCGACTCGAAAGTGTCGGGCTTTTTGTTGTCTGGAATTTAAAGAAAATCACTGCGGCACCACTGACGCCATTCACTACTCTCTCACGCTAAGTGCCGCAGTGTTATATAACGTGGAACGCCGTTGCGCTGAAGGTGGTAAGCGTGTGGGTGTTCTTGAAGTCACAGCAACGATGAAGTGATGTTGCTCATGCGTTTAAATAAGCTATAGAAGGTAAATTATTTAGTTTTAAAAAACTGTGTTAGTTGGCTAAGGGTAGATGCTATTTCACTAATATCTCGGCCAGCCGTTGAAACTTGTGTTGCAGCTGTTGAATTTTCATAAGCCGTATCATTTATCACGGTGATGTTTTCGCTTATTTTATTTGAAACAGATGATTGCTCCTCAACGGCTGATGCAATTAATTCAGTCATTTGACTTATGCTATCAATTTCACTATTCACTGTTTGTATCATTTCTGTTGTATCGTGAGCGTTTGACAATGTATGGTCACAAACATCCCGACTAACGGCCATTACCTTTACAGCATCGTTGGAAGCCGTTTGAAGTTTTACTATCATTTCTTCGATACTCTTAGTTGATTCTTGGGTCAACGAAGCTAATTTTCTGACTTCATCAGCAACCACAGAAAAGCCTCTTCCGTGCTTGCCAGCACGAGCAGCTTCTATTGCAGCATTAAGGGCTAATAGGTTTGTTTGATTAGCAATGCCACGAATAACATCTAGCACTGTACCTATTTCATACGTATCTTTTTCTAAAGATTTAATGACACTACTGGCATGACTTATTTCACTGTCTAGGTGTTTTAAGTCTTCAATGGTTTGAGCTAGCTTAATGTTAGCTTGATCTGATGATGACTGCGCTGTTTGAGCTGAAGTTGCTGCATTTTTGGCGTTGCTCGCTACTGCATTTATGCTTGTTGACATTTCTTCAACAGCCGTTGCTACTTGCTCTATATTTAACTGTTGGCTTTCTAAGCTGTTAGATGTTTTTATGCTTAAAGTGCTTGTTTCTTCTGCTGAAGCTGCCAAATTATTGCTGCTTGAAATCATTTGATTTATGACACTTAATAGGTGTTTAGTCATTTCTCGCATGGAGCCATACACGCTATCAGATGGTTTTTTATTATCAAATATAACGGTCAAATCTCCTGTCGAAATCGCTTTGGCAATTTTTTGCATTTCAGCAGGTTCACCACCTAAAGGCATTATTATTGATTTGGTTATAAAAAGTGCAACAAAAACTATAATTCCGATAAAAATAAAAACTACGATAGCGATATTAAACTGAAGAGAATAGATAGGCTCAAATGCTTCAGCGACATCAATTTCAGAAAGTAACCCCCAACGTAAACCATTTATGTCGAGAGGGGTGTATGCAGACAGAACAGGATTTCCATTATAATCAATGATTATTCCCTCCCCTGTATTGCCATTAATGGCTAATTTAGCGCCTTTTGTTGTTACGCCATTATTGCTCACTGAACCAGCGAAAGATGCAGTTACCGAGTGTCCTTTTGGATCAAGAAAAGAGTCTGAACGCATTAAAAAATCAGCGCCAATTAAATAACTTTCACCTGATTTTCCCATTCCCACTCTTTCTTGCATAATTTGATTGATTCTATCTATCGAGAGCTGTAATGCTATAATATAATTATTTCCATTGCCTATATGTAATGGTATGGCAATAAAACTTGCTGGGTCATCATTACTTGGAGCATAAGGGCTGAAGTCGGTCATGGTGTATTTATTTTTGCTTTGAACTGTATTGAATAGTTGACCCAAGCCAGAGCTTCTATATTCTCCTGATATTAAGTTGGTTTGGTAATCAGCCTCCTTTGTTACCGTGTAAAAAATATTGCCTTGATCGTCAATAATAAAAAAATCATAATAACTATATTCCTTAATAAAGCCTTCGAAATAAGCGTGGTTGCTATGGGCTGATTTAATGGCAGCCTCTGCAGAAGAAAAATCTAAGAGTTTTTTAACGGTACTCGCTAAAACACCAATATCCCCCTTTCTTTCAGTAAAGAAATTATTTATTTGTGATTTTTTTATTTCTCGTACAGCTATAAGTTTTGAGAATACTTCTTTTTCAATGGAAGTGCTTGCAATGTAATTGGCAATATATCCAACGAGTAAAGTAGGGGTTAGCGCAAGAGCTAAAAAAGTAATGAGTAATCTTTTTTGTAAAGTCATTGTAATGAGAAGTCCTTCTAGGAAGCTGAGCTTGTAGACTTTGATATATAGCTTTATATAATTATTCTCAGGCTCATAAAAACTAAAATTCAATCTGTTAGGTTAAAATTTAGCAAAATTTATTTTGTGTAAGTTCTCGTTGTTATAGAAATTAAAATCATAAATTAATACCTATACTTTATGAGACGGTTAACGGCATATTAAGGCGCACCTTTAATGCCGATGTTTAGCTTTACCAAGGTAATTCTTTAAGCTCACTATTCGCCCCTAAAAAGTGATTGAAAAACGCTTGGTTAAATTCTGTTATTGTCGGCTTTAAAGGCGTTTAAAATCGTATATATTTATAACTAAATACTTGAATACTTGAATACGGTCACGCGGTGAGGGAAAAGGTAGTAAATATTTATCAGCAAACTTGTTTATTCTGATGTCGCCATATCATGCTAAGTTCCTTATGCATAAGGATATTATATATTAAACCGTTTTCATATCAACATGAAGTTTTCACTTTTGTTAGTAGTTTTTATTCATTTTTGTTTATATCGAAAGGTTAGTCAAAATTGGATATATCCTCCTTTGTTCCTTGTATGACCAGATCCTAATGAGTTATGTTACCAAATTGCTACAATAGCGTTAGCTCTTGGTTGCAATCTGAAGGATATGATCTACGCTTTATTGTGCATATTCTATTTGCAATTAAATACGAATAGTTTAATGCATTGTTTTACTTTTGTTTTTTGTAGTACAAGTAAATTTGAACATTAAATTATAAAGAGAGTAAACATGAATTACAATAAAGGTAGCATTACCAATCTATTAGGATTGGTAATGATGATTATGTTGTGTCTGTCAACCGCCAGTTTTGCGGTCACGATTGAAAACGCTGGTTTTGAGTCAGGTTGGAGTGATTGGGATGATGAAGATCCTTCGGCTATATCAGGCATTGAATATACGGGAGTGCGCTCGGCTAAAATTACCGGTAGTGGCGGTCGGTTTTCTCAAACGGTTACCGTAACAGAAAATACCGACTACATACTATCTGCTTGGTTATTAGGTAGTGGTACTATTGGCGAAGAGATGACTGAGGTGAGTTTAAGTAATGATTTTTCAGAATGGACTAAGGTCAACATCAATGTAAATTCTGGCAATGAAACAAGTTTAGTTATATATGGTAGTTATTATGATGGTGAAGGGCGTTTTGATGATTTTAGTTTGACGCAAGTTGGCGAAATTATCGATCCTCCTACTGAAACGGGTGAGCTAGAAATTTCAACCGTTAGCGCAAGTAGTGATGATGGCAACATGGCAGAAAACACCCTAGATGGAGATTTATCATCGCGTTGGTCGGCCAATGGTGATGGTGAATATATCACTTATGACTTAGGCGCTATAAGCATGGTGTATTCAGTCGATATTGCTTTTTATAAGGGCAGTTCGCGCTCGGCTACTTTTGATGTTTTACTGGGTAATACCGAAGAGCAGTTAGAGTTAGTCGCTTCTTTTGATAGCTCAGGTAATACTGTTGAGCTGGAAAGTTTTGATTTTGTGGCGACACCGGCACAGTTAGTAAGAATTGTTGGCTATGGAAATAGTTCAAATAGCTGGAACAGTTTGACTGACGTTAATATTTTTGGAGATGTTGATATTACCGATGTTGCACCTATTGCGGTGATTACTGCCCCTGATAGTGGTGTACTTGACGCCGTTATCACAGTGGATGCCAGTGGCTCTTATGATCCAGATGGTGGCAGTATCACTAGTTATCAGTGGAACTTTGGCGATGGGGATAGCGCAACAGGTGTACTAGCTGAGCATACCTATGCTGCAGCTGACAATTTTATCATTACCTTGACGGTAACCGATGATGAAGGGAAAAGTAGCACCAGCAGTCACAATATTGCAATATCTGATTGGCAACAAGCGCCTGTTGCAATCATTAATATGGTTTCATCCGCGACACCACAAAGCTTGATTCAATTTACGGGTAGTAACTCTTATGATCCTGATGGTGGAGAGATAAGCGGCTATGCATGGGGTTTTGGTGATGGCGATAGCTCAGTTCTAATGAATCCTGAAAAATCATACAGTGCAGAGGGTACTTTTACCGTTAGCCTCACGGTGACTGATGATGAAGGTCAACTAGATACGAGTAGCAGAGAGATTCGAATTGCAATAGCGCCAGTTGAAGATTTATGGCCATTTATTAATGCCAGCTTTGAAGAGAGTAGTTCAGAAGGTGGTTGGGTAGAAGATGACCCCAGTAATGTGGTTTCAACTAACGGTACCTCTGATCCTCAACCCCCAGAAGGAGACCGCTTATTAGTGATCAAAGGTGATGGTGGCTTAATGAAACAAGCGCTATACAAACCAATTGCTGGTCATGTATATGAAGTGACTGCTTATGTTTACGGCCATGGCACTATTGGCATTGATGACTTGGGCTCTGATACGATTTTTGAAACCACCACCGCGCACGGTGAAGCATGGCAACAAATATCGGTATCTTATGTATCAACGGGCTCACCAGCGTTATTGTATGCAAAATATGGCAATGGTGAAGACAATGCTTATTTTGATATGTTTGAAGCTCACGATATATCAACACAAGAAGACTTAGATAAAACACCACCGACCAAAATCATGCGTTATCCCTCACAAGTAATTGATTTATCTTGGTGGAAGTTAACCTTGCCAATTGATGTTGATGAAGTATACACCCCTGAATTGTATAGCTTTACTTCAGACGAATGGTTTAAGTTAGTTGAAGATGAAGACGGTTACGCTATTCAATTTAGAGCTAACCATGGTGGTTCAACGACAAGTGGCTCAAGTAATCCTCGTAGTGAATTTAGAGAATTGACCCAGAATTATCATTATCAAAACTCTAAGAGTGCGGCTAGTTGGGATAATAGTGTTGGTCGTCATGAAATGTGGATCAAACAAAAAGTCACTCATTTAACGTCGGTAAAACCCCATGTTGTGGTTGGGCAAATTCATGATAGTGGTGATGATGTTGTTGTATTTCGTTTAGAGGGTCATCAAGGTGACAATGATGATTGGAATAATGGCGGTACACCTGGAGTATTAGATACCCATGGTAAGTTGTGGCTCACCGATGGTAATACGACTCATGGTTATTTAGTTGATGACAATTATGAGTTAGGAACTGTTTTTGAAGTTAAGTTTATCGCAGAAAACGGAAAAGTGAGTTTTGAATATAATGGTGAATTATTGCCTTATACACACGACGAAAGTTTTTCAGGTGCGTACTTTAAAATGGGTAACTATACTCAGTCTCATTCGGGCACTGCGGAAAATGAAACGGATGATGCCTACGCTGAAACATATATATATGATTATTATATTATCCATGAAGAGTAATTAATAGGGCTTGCTAGTCACTGTTAACACAGTGGCAATAAGCTGTGGCTTATTCTCTTTTGAGAATAAGCCACAAATTTATCTGCGGGCTAACCGCTCAGCATAAACCTAGAATACCCGTAGGAATTCAGCGGTTAAATGATTGACTGAAGATCTGTTGTTTTAACCTAGTTGATATTCAGTCACTGCATGGGCATTAAATAATGATTGATACAGCCGTGTGGCATAATCATCAGTCATACCAGCAATATAGTCAGCGATCACTCGCTGTGAATTTAATTTGTTATCGACCGCATCTTGCCAACGCTTAGCGCTATTATTTGGTAGTAAACGCATAGGGTCTGATGACAGCGCTTCAAAAAGCTCCATGACAATTTGCTGACCTCTGTACTCCAATCGCTGCATGCTGGTTAATTTGATCACATAAAAATAAACAAAATCTTTAAATATTTTAAGAGCTTGCTCTGTAGGCTCAGACAATATTGCGTTGTATCTAAGTAGGGGGTCATCAAAATCTATGTCTTGCTGCTCGTTTAAGTCAGTTAACGTAATGGCAGTAATCAAGTAATTAACTAAGCCGCCAATGGCATCCTTTTGTCGATGATGCTCATCACTAAAAAGCTTTTCTGTTAAGGTTTTGCTATATTCTTGCAACCAGTCATCGTCAATTTGTTGTAGTTTTGCTATGACTTCCCGATCAAAATCATTGCGGTTTACTATCTTGGTTACAATAGCATCTTCTAAGTCATGTATGCCGTAGGCGATATCGTCAGCGAGTTCCATAATTGAGCAATCAAGGGACTTGAAAAAAGTTTTATGATGATTGTTAGTGCCTAGTACTTTAAAATGCTGAAAAAGCTTTCTATCTTTTGCTGATAGCGGTGCTAGGATCCAATCAATTATATCTTCATCGTCTTTATATAAACCTTTTGGTGGATGCCAGTCATTGGCTTTCAACTGTCTAAGATTATTAACACTGTTTGATTTTTTTTCTTTATGTAGTACGGCTATTAACTGTGGGTATTTCATTAATCCAAGCAGGGTTCGCCTAGTTAAGTTCATACCAAAATGTTCACTAAAGGTTTCTAGGCGTGCCACTATGCGCAGTGTTTGACCATTCCCCTCAAAACCACCATGATCGCGCATCATATAATTTAGTGCTATTTCACCACCATGACCAAAAGGAGGATGGCCAATATCATGGGATAAACAGATGGCTTCTATTAAGCTGTCGCTAGTCGGGAAAAGTGCTTCACATAACTCTGGCGATTTGTTGCGCAGTTGAGCCATTATACCTGAGCCTATTTGTGCGGCTTCTAATGAGTGGGTTAAACGTGTTCGATAAAAGTCACTTTGGCCACTGCCCATTACTTGAGTTTTAGCTTGCAAGCGACGAAAAGAGGCTGAATGTAATATTCGAGCCCGGTCTCGCTGGAAAGGGTCGCGGTGATCTTGCAGCCTATTAGGTACTTTTTTAAGTCGTCTTGCTAACCAAATATCACTCATTATATGTAAACCTAATTTAAATCACTCAGTTGAAGTTTTTATAAGGTACACCAGAGTATTATGTTAAGTCTATAGTCGTTACCAATCAAAATGCCTGTTTCAGAGAGCTTGAACAATTTTAATTGCCACTGAAATACGGCACTTTGAATGGTTACGGGTATTTAGGTGCTAGCAGTTAAGCATTAGCAATAAAGATGGCACGTTTAGGTGCAGGGTAGCCTTCAATGGTTTTGCTCTGGTCATTAGGATCAAGAAAGTCTTGTAACGACTCAGTATCTATCCAATCAGTTTTTCTTTGTTCATCTAGTGCGGTGATATCGGTATTGACGACACGAACATTGCTAAAGCCACAGCGCTCTAACCAATGACACATGGCTTTTTCACTCGGTAAAAACCAAACATTACGCATTTTGGCGTAACGCTCACCAGGCAACAAGACGGTATTTTCATCACCGTCAACAATCAAGGTCTCTAAAACTAATTCACCGCCTTTAACTAGCTGTGCTTTTAATTGATAAAGAAAATCAATGGGTGATTTTCGATGGTAAAGTACCCCCATGGCAAAAACGGTATCAAATGCTTTCAATTCAGGGAGTTGTTCGACACCTAAAGGTAATAAATGGACATTTTCATCCTGAATGTAATGTTTAATCGCATTGAACTGCATTAAAAACAGTTGGGTAGGGTCAATACCGACCACAAACCTTGCTTGTTCACCTCGCATTCGCCATAAGTGATAACCACTACCGCAACCTATATCTAAGACATATTTACCCGATAAACTGCTAATATGCTCGGCCAATCGGTCCCATTTAAAATCACTGCGCCATTCGGTGTCAATATGTAAACCATGTATGTGATAAGGGCCTTTACGCCAAGGTTTAAATTTTTTCATTAAGTTTTCAAGACGCTTAAAGTCACCTTGATTCAAATCACCTAGTTCGCCCACTTGCACCTTGTTGCTTAACGTTATATTTTTTTGTTCGATCACACTCGGTAAAGCATCTAAGGTTTTTTGCCAATGTTTGTACTCACCATGTAAATTATTTTCATGCCAATGGGTTAATTGTGCAGGCAGGGTGTTTAACCAATGGCTTAAACGGTTTGTAGCAATTTTTTGGTAAAATAGGTTGAACTGGTTCATAAGGCTCTATTCAATAGTTGAAGGTCATTTGATAATGTTTCGCAACTTAAATCATTGCTATTTTATGGCAATAAAGGAGGTGAAGTTAAAACATTGAAACCACAACGAAGCGTGCTTAAAGCCTGCTTGAGATAATCGTTCTTTATGTACTTCAACGGTATCGGTTAACATTATTTTTTCAAGGGCACTACGTTTTTGAGCTACCTCTAATTCGCTATAGCCATTATCGCGTTTAAAACTGTGGTGTAGCTCTATTAATACTTCATCAATCGCTTCATCATTACTGGATATTTTTTCCGACAATACCAGTAAACCACCTGGTTTTAATCCTTTGGCGATCTTATTGAGCAATGCTTGTCGTTGTGATTTTTCGATAAATTGCAGGGTGAAGTTAAGCACTACCATACTGGCATTTTCAATCACGATATCTTGAATATTATCTTCAATAATGTCTACTGGCGTTTTGCCTTTAAAGGCATCTACATGCATTTTACAGCGTTTTACCATTTCAATCGAGTTATCGACGCCGATTATTTTACAATGGTTCGCCGTTATGCCTTTTCGCATGGCAAGGGTTGCGGCACCTAAAGAGCAACCTAAATCGTATATGTTACTCTTCTCTTGGACAAATTGTTGGCTAAGTCGACCTATGGTGTCGATAATAGTATTATAGCCGGGTACCGAACGAGAGATCATATCGGGAAAAACTTCAACGACTTGCGCATCAAAGGTAAAGTTTTTTACTTGTTTATGCGCTTGTGAGTAAATTAAATCGGTATCAAAATTATTCATGTGCTTTGCTTCTATTTACTATTACTTATCTAAAAACGGGATGAGAGTCGAACTCATTGCTCACCTAACGAACAGAATCTTCAATTAGCAAGGACTGGTGAAAGCGGCAACGGTGGCAGAGGAATAAACTAATAGATATATTTAGTAATGTCGATAATTTTTATTATAAATTTTCATGCGTGTGGGAAAGATGCTTAATTGCGACCGATGTTAATAAGTGAATACGTCAGTCAAAGCTATCTCCATACGAATGCACGCCAATATTATTTCAAGGATAGTGGTTTCTATTCTAAAGAAAAAGCAAGTGTATTAGGGGTTGTTGATCTTTCGCGGTTAAATTTTGTTCGAGCTAAAAGCGTTTTATTCGTGGCGAGTCGCGTGTAGCCTAGTCATTCTACGCAAACACGACTCAACAATGAAAAAACGCTTATTAGCCGAATCTTTCGGACAGCGTTTGTTGGTCATTTTTACGGCGTTATCACCTTTTTATGTGGAATAACCACATTACAAAGGCTCTGCCTTGTATAAATACCCAAAATTAGCTGCAAAAAAAATCTCGAAAGATCAACAGCCCCTATTGAACGCTTAGATTTTTTGAAACGAGCATCTTTAAGTGAAATGGCATTTACCAAGACCTTACTGGTAGATAGCCAATAAGGTATAAACACCATAAATAAGCAATAATAATAAGGCGGTTATTCTGCTTATTTTTTCTTTAGGCACCAGCCAAAAGGTGAATGTAATAAGTGCTGCGGCGAGTATATTAAATAACACCGCTTGGTTAAGAGCAAAATCGAGCTGTACTGGTTGAATAATTGCGGTAATGCCAAGTGTAAAAAAGATGTTGAAGATATTTGAGCCGATAATATTGCCTAAAATAAGTGCGGTGTTTTTAGCACGTAAAGCAACTAAACTAGCAATTAACTCGGGTATTGACGTACCGGGTCCAACAATTAATAAACCGATTAAACGGTTGGATAATCCTAATAGTTGTGCAATCTTTTCTGCTGAATTAACAATTAACTCGCCACCTAGCACTAGACCAATCAAGCCAAAAATAATATAAATAAAAGCCTTAGTCGTCGTCGAGTTAACTTGTCTATTTATCGCTTGGCGATGATGCCTATGTAAGGCTTGTTTATGTGGAGCACCTTGTTTAACTTCGAGCAAGGTGTAATAAATATAAATACTAAAAAAGCATAAGAAAATGAGAGCATGACTCATCATGATCTGATGATAATTAATATGGTCTAAAAAGAGTTGGTTACCACAGACAGCCACCATAAGCGCAGCAATTAAATTATAAGGGGCATCCTTAATTTTAACATTATTATTAATAACTAGCTGGCCAGATAAACCTAATAAACCTAAAGTCACACAGGTATTAAATAAATTACTCCCTAAAATATTTGCCATGGCTAAATCGGTATTGCCTGATAATGCCGCTTGAATATTGACGGCAAACTCAGGCAACGAAGTGCCAAAACCAATAATAAAAGCCCCAATAATAAATTCAGGAATAGCAAAGCGTTTGGCAATATCAATAGCGCCAGTCACCAATATTTTAGCCGAAAAAACAGCTAATAAAACGGCAAGAATTAGTAGACCACTCTGCATTATCATATTATACCATTTCCATTAAATTAGTTCCCACTCAGAGCTTGTCAGTGCTTTGATAATAAAGTGAATTTTTTTGTCTATACGTTACTCTATATTAAAGGAATTCTGTGCGATTATCGAAGTACTGACAAACTCCCAAAGGGCGAGTTTAAAAGTCATTCATATAGCTCAAGATCAGCTAGCTTCATTGTGAACTGCGACCACGAGGAACTTATCTACTCCCGTAACCAATCAAAGTGCATTCTGAAACATGCGTCTTGATTGGTTACGGGTATATACTATAGAGATTCGATGGTCACTTTACGCCATTTGATGGCACCTGTAGCACCAGCACCTGGGGCAATTTGCAAAGCTATTGGGCCACTCGCATGGAGATCACTGCTGATATTAATGGTTTGCTGGCCATTGAGATGAACTGTAAGCTGATCGCCTTTTGCCACAATTTCAAAAGTATTCCACTTGCCACCCGCCGTTGGCATGGGATCTACCGCTGCAACCCCAACGATGCCGCCAGTACCATAAGACTTGTTTGAACGCTGATCAAAAATATTAACTTCATAAGCGCTGTAGGCATTGATATAAGATGGGTTATCGGCGCGAATAAAAATGCCACTGTTGGTGGTGTGATCGGCCCAAAACTCCGCGATTAAGCGAAAATTACCGTAGGATTTTTTGCTCACCAAAAGGCCATTGCCTGAATCAGCTACAATAGCGCCATCTTCTGCACGCCAGTTACCTGAACCTGTTTGTTGCCAATTGTTTAAGCCTTGCTCGCCATTAATCAAGATCTCTACGCTAGTTGCTTGATCAGCATAACTACTAACATTGAATATGAGTGCCGTGGTAAGCATGATAAAACTGATTAAATTACGGATTGTCATCATATAATAGCCCTTTAATTTTTGTGATTTGAAAAAGTAATAGGAAACCGTTCTCGAGCGTAAAGGCTACGCGAACAATTGTCTGTATTCGTATTCTTGATGTGATGGGAAAACATGACTACCAACAATTAATTAACTGTTGCATTATTTTTTCTTTTATAACTAGTGTAAATCCAGTAATCAATGTGTTCAGAGAAAAACACTCAGAGAAAAACAATAGACAACAAGGTGTTAGTTAAATAAGCAGTCAAAAATCACGGTAACAGTTATCTAATGACACAAGCTATATTTATTATGTAATTGTTTGTTTCGGGAGTGTGAAATATTCCATTTTTATGCTTCGATTTATATCTTTATATAAACTCCCTTTAATCCGCTTGAATTATTGGTGTTAAGTTCATTTTTAAGTACAATAATGATTCTTTCATTTTTAATGCTGATGGCCATGCACTCAAAGCTAAATTATTCACTACAAAGCAGTAACAGCTTCAATGTTAAGGCGAGTTGCTCTCACATCTATTTTCCTAGTACCTTGGCTGAATTACAGCAATTACCCGAATTGACGGATGAAAATTTCTATATTCTGGGTGAAGGCAGCAATACGCTGTTTGTTGAAGCACAAACCCCTCTCATTATTCAGCCTAAATTTCACGGTATTGATATTAATGAACAAGAAGATCATGTTCTTGTTACTGTCGGAGCGGCCGAAAATTGGCATAATATAGTGTGTTGTTTTTTAGATCAGGGTATATATGGCTTAGAAAATTTGGCTTGGATCCCTGGCAGTGTTGGTGCTGCTCCAGTGCAAAATATTGGCGCTTACGGTGTTGAATTTTCTGACGTTTGTCACGAAATACACTGGTATGAGTTTTCGAGTAAAACCATGAAATCACTCACTAAGCAAGCCTGCTGCTTTGCTTATCGCGATAGTATCTTTAAGCGAGCACTCTATAATAAAGGCTTGATTACCCAAGTTACTTTTAAGTTTGCTAAAGCGTGGCAAGCTAATCTTAGTTATGCTGGCTTAGATGAATTACCTAAAGCGAGCACCGCTAAAGAAATTATGGCTAAAGTGATCGCGTTACGCAGTAGTAAGTTACCCGAACCAGAAGAGTTACCCAACGCGGGCAGCTTTTTTAAGAACCCTATTGTCAGTGAAAAAAAACTTGCCCAACTACAACAACAATACCCAAACATACCACATTATCCGCAAAAAAAGGGTGAGTTTAAGTTAGCTGCGGGCTGGTTAATTGATCAAGCGGGCCTAAAGGGCTTTCGTCATGAGGGTGTTGGTGTTCATCAGCAACAAGCCTTAGTTTTAATCAATTATGGTAGTGATTTAGGTACCGATATTATTCGTTTGGCTAAATATATACAACGGGTGGTGAGCGATAAATTTTCAGTCCATTTAACGCCTGAAGTTCGTATGATTACTGCTCAAGGCGAGCAGCCCTTTTCATCACTGACTGATTTTAATCCTATAAAAAATAGCTCTGTCACTGCACCGATGAATTCAAATGAAAAGATCAGCCATGACTAAAACAGTTAAAGATCATTTAATAAAAGCCTTAGCTGTCGGGGAGTTTGTCTCAGGACAATTACTGGGTGAACAGCTAGGTATTAGCCGCACGGCAATTGCCAAACACATTAAAGCGTTAACCGATATTGGCTTAGATATTTATAGTGTTACGGGTAAAGGTTACAAGCTGGCAAAACCACTTTATTTGTTAGATAAAGAAAAAATTATACCAAGGTTAGACAGCTTCGATGGCTTGCCACTGATTGAAGTACATAACTTAATTGACTCGACTAATGACTATTTAATGCGTCGTTTACCGAATCAATTATCAACGGGGCAGGTTTGTCTCGCTGAATACCAAAGTGCAGGCCGTGGTCGCCGAGGCAGAAAGTGGATTTCACCTTTTGGCTCGCAAATTTACTTATCAATGTACTGGTACTTAGAGCAAGGTTTATCTGCCTCCATGGGGTTAAGTTTGGTGACTGCACTCGCGGTGAGTGATGCGGTAAAAGCACATTGTAAGGTACAGGTGCAATTGAAATGGCCTAATGATATTTACCTTGATGGCGTAAAGCTCGCGGGTATTTTAATTGATCTTGAAGGGCAAGCGTTAGAGCCTAGTCACTGTGTTATTGGTATTGGCTTAAATATGAAAATGCCTGAAAGTTCGGGTAAATTAATCGAGCAACAATGGACTGATTTACAATCACATAGTAAGGTTAAACTTGATAGAAATGCACTTTGTGCACAGTTAATAAATTGCTTACGCCAACGCTTACATCAATATCAGCAAGTTGGTTTAACATCGATGTTAGCAGAGTGGCATAGCCATGATACTTTTTTAAATAAGCGAGTAAAACTCATTACGGGAGAGCGAATCACTCATGGTATTTGTCGCGGTGTTAATAACCAAGGCGCATTACTTTTAGAGGTCAATGGGCAGATAAAAGCTATCTATGGTGGTGAAGTAAGTCTTAGGATGGACGAATGATACTCTTAATTGACATTGGCAATAGCCGTAGCAAATATGTGCAATGTGTGGACGGGCGGCTATCCGATACGGATCAATTAGCCAATCAAGATTTTAATCACCGCTATTTTAATCAATATTTTGCTAAAGCGAGCCGAATGATTGTCGCTAATGTCGCTAAATCATCATTAACCACCACACTTGCACTCTGGTGTGCAGAGCAAGGTATTGTTTTTCAACAAGTGCATAGTGAACAAAAAAAAGCGGCATTAGTTTCGGCTTATCAACAGCCGACTACCTTGGGTATTGATCGTTGGCTTGCTTTGTTAGGAGCGCTTCACCTTTATCCCAATAAAAATGTATTAATCATTGACGCGGGAACCGCCACAACTATCGACTTACTTCAACAGGATGGACAACATCAAGGGGGTTGGATTTTGGCAGGCATTAAAGCACTTTTTAACAGTGTTTTAAATCACAGTACCTTGGTGAATGCAGAAAATAAAACGGTGCCGAATTTAGCCTTTGGTACTAATACGAGTGATAATGTTAATAATGCTTGCTGGGCGGCCACCATCGGTTTGATTCAGCAAGCCATTAGCCAAGCGCAGCAGTTAAGTCATATTGACCATATACTTTTAACGGGCGGCAATGGCCAAATGTTAGCCAAATTATTAACCGCTCAAGGGAATAACAAAGATGCTGTAGTACAAAATGTCCAATTTATCGATAACCTTATTTTTTACGGCTTGAGAGAATATGTGCCGCAATAGCACTTGATGTTTTCATGCCGAATGGTCATTCAGCCATATTATTTATAGACAGGATCAAAAGCCATTAAACGGTCAATTGATTCAATTACAAAACACATCGTTAGGAATTATCATGAAAGCAGGAATTATTGGCGCAATGGAGCCAGAAGTCGCTATTTTAAAAGCGCAATTATCTGATGCCCAAAGCACTGAGCATGCAGGTTATACTTTTCATCAAGGTCAGTTGCATGGCAGTGACGTGGTTATTGTACAATCTGGCATTGGCAAGGTTGCTGCTGCATTAGCGACAGCGGTGTTGATTGACCGCTTTAATGTTGATTACGTGGTTAATACTGGCTCTGCTGGCGGCTTTGATAGCACATTAAAAGTGGGCGATATTGTGGTGAGTTCAGCCGTGCGATATCACGATGTTGACTTAACGGCCTTTGGTTATGAAGTCGGTCAATTACCAGCTAACCCCGCCGCTTTCATACCACATAAAACGTTAGTTGAAGCTGCGAAAAAAGGTATTGAGGCGTTAAGTCAAACTGCGGAGCAGAAAATTACCGCCATAACAGGATTGATTACTACGGGTGATACCTTCATGACCAAAGCAGAAGACATTGCTAAAGCGCGCGCTAACTTCCCAACGATGGCGGCAGTTGAAATGGAGGGTGCCGCTATTGCACAAGCCTGTTTACAGCTTAAAACACCCTTTGTTATTATTCGTTCTCTGTCTGATATTGCGGGTAAAGAGTCACCCCATACGTTTGAAGAATACCTAGAAACTGCCGCGGTCAATTCATCACAATTAGTACTGAACATGCTTAAGCAATTAAAAGGTACAACGTTGAAGGACGCTTAGCTAATTGATTGAAATAAAACCTTAACACCCGTAGGATTAATGCTCTCCGCGCTAACTCTGTTGGTATTTTGATAGCAAACTGTAAGGGATGAAGAATGAATGACTGATTTCACTGAGTTAGCCCCTTTCACTTATACCGTATTAATACTCATGGTTGTCCTAAGCATTAAATCATTAGTGGACTATTTTAATACTTATGAGCCTTTACGTTTTTTTCGGTTTTATTGCTTACAGTTAGCGAATAAAGTTAATAATAGTAAGAGTAGCACTGCACATCAAACCCTTGCTGGACTCCTAGCGTTATTCGTAACCTTAGTGCCGATTAGCCTAATTTTATGGCTATTCGCCGACTTTATTGCCGTTAATTATTTATGGCAGGGGAGTTTACTCTATTTGGCCTTAGGCAGCCTCAATGCAGGAAAAACGAATAAGGCGATTGTTCAAGCGCTGGTGGCGAAACAAACTACGCGGGCAAAAAAAATGCTTGAGCCATTATTGTTAAGAGCAACAGCGCAGCTCTCACAGGTTGGTTTAAGTAAAGCGGCCATTGAAATGCAATTACTTCGCACTGTGCAGCAAATTTTTGTTGTCAGTTTTATCTTTATTACCCTGGGTCCATTAGCCGCGCTCAGTTATAGGTTAATACTGGAAATGCATTATTGTTGGAATACTAAATTGCCACAATATAAATATTTTGGTTTTTATAGTCAGTTTTTTAGTACAATAGTGCAATGGCTGCCTAGCCGTTTAATGGCTTTATTGATATTATTGAATACATTAGGGCGGGGTCGTCTATTGCCTTGGCGTTTAACACGAAAGTATTTTTTTAAACTTAATAGCGACTTTGTCATCGCCGCTCATGCTTTTTCGCTCGGGATAAGATTAGGTGGCGTTGCCATGTACCAACAAGAAAAATTACGTAAAATCGCTTTTAATGATCTGGGTAAGCAACCATTGCCTCGGGATGTTATTAAAGCGACCAGTAACCTTCATATTGCCATGTTTAGTGGTTTGCTTTTACTTATTATACTAACCCTTGGTTGGCAATTAACACTCTTGAATTAAGTGTTGTTTAAAATATAATCGCTTTGAACCTTAAGTTATCCCTTTAAGTGCCGATATTATTTATATATTTTATTGATTTTTTGAGAAATAGAGGTAGATATTATGAACACATCCATTAAACCCAGTACTGGATTTAGCCAAGATGTTCAAACCTTAGCTAAAACGCCAGAAGGAAAAGAAAGTAGCTCAGTGGCTGAGAACAAAGTAGGCTCGTCTAAAGTGCCTATTTCAGTGACAAATAGAATGTTACAGAATGCGGCTATTATAGAATCTTCGCTGAAATATAGTCAAAGCGCTAGCGATCAGCCACAGTCACTGGTTTTAAAAACGGCTTTTCAGGGAATAAACGAAGCGCTTAAAGCGTCAACAGCCATTGATTCTAATGTGACTAGCGTTGATGATGCTTATGACTCAGGTGTTGACATGAGTCCCGAAGCAACCGCCGATCGTATTGTTTCTTTTAGTACCCAATTTTTTGATTCGTATCGAAGCCAGAACCCAGAAATGAGTGATGAGGAGTCGTTAACTAGCTTTATTGATATTATTAGTAGCGGTATCGACCAAGGTTTTGATGAGGCTAAGGATATATTGGAAAGTTTGAGCGTACTCGAGGGAGATATTAGCAGCAATATTGATAAAACCTATGAGTTAGTTCAATTAGGATTACAGTCATTTATGGATTCTTTTAGTGAAAGTGACGATGAAAGCGACAAAGAGTAAGTCGCACTGTCATTGAGCTTTAGTCAGATTCATTTTGTCGTAGCTATCAGTATCGATGATGTCGCTATATTGACAGACCTAACCTGTTTTTTAATAGCATGTAAACATGAATTTTCAGCAGTAGAGATTAAGCTTCAATTCCCCAACCGTCATTATAGCCACTAAACTGAGTGGCTATTTTTTCTAATAGGCTTTCTTGTTCAATAATAGCTTCATACGAGGGGGTAATCACTAGGGTGCAGTCTAGATCCCAAACGTTAGGGTTTTCATCAGGATGTAGGTGACACTTCACTGCTGGCAGATGTGCTTTTAAATACTCAACCATGGCTTTCGCTTGGTTTTCTTGTTCAAACAAATGAAAAAAAACCACCTCATGTGATTGGCTTAAATCTATTCCTGCTTGGTGCATTTCGGCTAATACTTGGCCTGCTTCATCATCTGGGTAGTTCATATATAAATAATATTCTTAGGTCATTTGAATTGCGTATTATAAAACGGGAAAAGCAGCTTGAATAGGTGTTAGTGAAAAAATAAATATTTATCGATTATTCCTTTTTAGGGGCTTTTGCCAGCATCATACTGAATATCATCCGCACACAGCACCGCACAACAGGACACCTTATGTTAAATCGTTCAGTTAGAAAAACCGTTATCATGATAGGTGTATTATTCGTTAGCTTTGTGGAGAATAATGCATGGGCAAAGCCATCGGTATGGAAGGTGAGTCAGGGTGACGACTATATTTTTATTGGTGGTACCGTACATATTTTACCGCCAGCTGAATTTCCGTTGTCAAAAGAATTTGATAAAGCTTATAAAAGCAGTGACAGCATAGTATTAGAAGCCAAATTATCCGATGCTAGCGATAGCGCTTTTCAAATGCAGTTAATGCAACAAATGGCCTACAGTAATGGCAAAACTATGGCTGATTTTTTATCAAAAAGCAGCCATAAACAGTTCAGCCAGATATTATATTAACGGTTACTCTTACCCCTAGTTAAGACTGTCTTGGTTGACCTCAATAAAGCTAAGCACTTTGCCGCCAAACTCTTCAGCGAATGTTTGAGCATCGGCTTGTAAACCAAAGCTTGCCAGCGTTTTCCCCATTGCACCTGTTTTTTCTGAGCCAATAACATACCAAGCCGTTTTAGCATCAATCAAGTATTTATCGTCAATACCGTTACTTCCCCAGGGCATTTTACTCATATCATGCACCATCATTTGACTGACATTACGCGTATTTTCAGGGTCTAAATAATAGCTAAACATGTCACGGGTTGAACAAAACTTAAATACGGTGTTGCCTTGCTCTTTACGGAATAGCTCTCCTTTGGGGCCGTCAAAACGAGTAATTAACATGCCACAAATATGACATTCGTCACTGCTTTCCATGGCTACGGCGTTATGAATGACGGTTTGTTGTGCTGAATTATCAGAACAAGCGGTGATGAGGGTTAAAAATAAAACCATACACACTCTCATATTGAGGCGTTTAAAAAGTAGCAGCATTAAAGTTTTTTCCTATAAAAGAGTAAAATGGCAAGGCTTAAGGGTAGAACAACCCAAGCAATTAAAGCGGTAAATAACTGTACTTGAGACAAGCTAGCATTCATGGCAACAGCAAGCACGCCGTTAACATCACCGCTATTAAGTCCGGACAGATTTACCAAACGAAAAATATCTGTCGGGTTAATCAACATCAATTGACTTAACCCTGCTTGGCTGATGCCTTGTTCAACACCAACCAGTAAAGCTAATATCGCTAAATCAAAAGCAAGGGCGAATAAAAACCAAGTGATTAAGGCGAAGCCTGCGGCTTTCGATTTTTCACTTACCGATAAACTAATCAAATAGGCAATCGCGGTAAAACTGAGTCCTAACAAGGTTGCACTGACAATAAAGATTGAAAAACGGATGAGCACTTGTACATCGCCAAGTTGAAGATAAAGTAGTACCGCCGACGAGCCAAAACCGAGCAACGTTGCTAAGGCGATAATACTACCTTGCCCTATAAATTTACCAAGTAATAGCTGACTTTTACTTAAGGGATAAGTCAGCAGTAATAATAAGGTTCCACTTTCCTGTTCACCAACAAAACTGTCGTAGCTAAGTAATAGGGCAATGAGCGGGATCAGAAAAACGGCTAAACTGGCTAAGCTGGCAATGGTTGTTGATAGAGAGGCAACACCGACTGTACCTGAAGCCGAAGCACCAAAATAAGTTAAACCAATAGACAGTAAAGCAAAAATTAGCGTGATTGAAATCAACCAGCGATTTCTTAAGCCATCATGAAATTCTTTATTGGCAACGGTTAATATTTGTTTCATTCGCTTTTCTCTCCGTGCGCGGGTAGTGAAGGCTTGTGTCTACTTTCATGTAAGGAAAGAAAGTGCTGATAAACTTGCTCTAAATTCGCTGTTTCTACCTGTATGTCCGTTAAGCTTTTTTCATTGAGTAGTTGCTTTAATACCGGCAATTTTTCCTGTTCCGGCACTAATAAGGTATTCGGACAGCTTGTTGTGATAAAGGGGCTGAATTGCTTATCCTTTGCCAAGGAGCCATTAAACCCTGAAAGTTTTATGGTAACCGGTAGTGCAACTTGCTGGCGTAATTCCGTTAGGCTGCCCATGGCTAAAAGCTCTCCGGTAGATAAAATCATCGCTCTGTCAATATGTTGCTCAACACCGGGTAAAACATGCGAGCATAAAATAACACTTGAGCCATTAGATTTTAATTGATCTACCGTTTGATAAAAATCGCGTGTTGCAATAGGATCTAAGCCGACGGTTGGCTCATCTAGCAATAACAATTTCGGTGCACCGATAAAGGCCTGTGCTAATCCTAAGCGCTGGCGCATTCCTTTTGAATAGGTTTTTACCGGTCGTTTCATGGCATGGGTAATACCCACCTGTTCGAGCAAAGCGATGGCGTGTTTTTTGGCACTTCCTCTAGCAAAGCCTTTTAATTTAGTGAAGTAGATCAATACCTCTAAGCCAGAGAGTTGCTCATAAAAGCTGACATTCTCTGGTAAGTACCCCACTTTTCTGCGGCAATGCCATGCTTCTCTAGAGTCAGCAGGTATACCCATTACTTCAACCTTGCCACAACTGGGTGATATAACCCCTAAAATGAGCTTCATCATGGTCGTTTTACCTGCACCATTATGGCCAAACAAACCCATAACCTCACCTTGATTTAACTGCATGGTTACCGACTTTAAGGCATCGAGTTGTTGGTAACTTTTACCTGCATCGATCAGTGATACGAGTGGTTTATTCATCAATTATTCCTGTAAACTTTTGGGCGTGTGACTTTTTACAGCAGTGGTAGTCACTGCTTCTTCATGTTGTACTCGGTGGGGGATATTCATTAACGGAAAGCTGTCTTTAACGCCGGGTGGTTTGAGTACCGGAAATTGTCTTTGAACCCAGCGTAAAATTAAAATCGCGGGGCTGTCCATAATCATTTTCATTTCAGGGTATTGCCACACTAGTTTATCAATACCGTCGTTGGGTTCAAAGACAGTATCGCCGATGCCATCATTATCTAAATCCCAACCCAAATAATTGCTCCAATAGTTGCCTTTACCTGCTTGGCTCCACTCCTGCTTTTTATTGGAGACATATTTAACTTGGGTGGGGTTGTTGATAAAGCTATTGCCGAATATTTTGATGTTTTCTGAACCCGCCGTAAGGTGAATGCCAATCTCAGCGGTATCAATAATGTTATGCTTTATCGTGTTATAGCCAGAGTTATATATAAACAACCCTTTACCATCGCGACCCAGTACCTTGTTCTCAGGTTTGGTCCAGACATTTTTTATCTGGTTGTAACTAAAAGTCGACTCGGTAATAAAATTAAGTAAAAATCCGTAATCTTCACTGTTCGTGGTCTTATTGCCGGTAATGGTTAGGCGGCGAGAACTCATTAAGGCATAACCTGCCCGAGTATTATAAGCCTCATTATCTTTTACAGTATTATCGTAGGAGTACATATAATGCACGCCATAACGTAAATGGTGCATGATATTCTGCTCAATAACATTATTTTGGCTCGAAATGACATAGATACCGTCACGTGTTTCACTCACTTCATTATGGAAAATATGGCTATTGGTTACATTTGCAATTTGAATACCATTGCCCCTGTCGGCTGATCGCAGTGCTAAATTTCCTTTGATGCGATTATAGCTTACTGTTGCTTTATCCACATGATTAAGCCAAATACCAAAACCATCACCAATGAGTAAATTATCGCGAATGGTTAAATAAGGCACCTTGTTATTGTTAATTTTATCGTGAGAATAGATCCCAGAATTCTGCTCGGTCATGTCATCGCCCCAGTTAGTAATAGTGAGGTTTTCTATGGTGATGTGAGCGTTTTGTAGCCATAGAGCATGGCCTTTACCTTGTGCATCTATAATGGATTTTTTAACTTTGCCGTCTTCAGAGCGTGTGCCGCGCAGGGTAATTTGTTTGCGGATTATGATATTGCCAAAATACTTACCCGCACCTAAGGTAATAACGTCACCATCTTGGCTGTTATCTAAGGTTTTTTGCAAGTCATCACTCGGGGATAATTTGAATTCTTTGGCTGCTATTTGTTGACCGAAAACAAGGAGACTAAGCAAAAATATAGCAAGTGTTTTATTGAAGAAAAGCAAGGTAATAATTCTATAAAAAGGCAACTGAAATGAGCATAACATTATTCGTTGGAAGGCTGTTAATTTTGAATAAATAAGTTGAGGTAAAAGTCTATTGATAGGGAGCAGTTATACTACTAATAAAAAAGCCTGTGCTTTTTATCAAAGCAGACAGGCCTTTTGGCTTCAGACTTGGGAGAAGTCTACATACTGATTATAGCTTAAGGTTTCATGGTTATGTGTCAATAAATAAGTATTGCAAGATTAAGCTGTTTATTTTTGTTATTTGCTTGATGTAGGTCAAGTTATTTGACCTTATTTTTCTTCGATATAAAGTTCAGCTCATTCCCTTTAAAGGGATATATAAATGTATTCTTTTCTCAAGAGATAAATGTCATGTTTTTATTTTAAATCATTGTCTTACGTTATGTTATTGTTGAGTTTTATTTACTTAGCCGATAAAATAGAACATCATTTAACTCGTAGGTGAACTCGAATGTTTTTTGCGCATGGCGATTGGAAAATAATAGTAAAGAACAATTGTGTTTTACAGTGGTTTAGCGGCTATTGGAATGAAGAGGCTGCCATTCAATATAGTCAAGAATTTTCAGAACAAACCCAGCACTTAAAAGGTGAACCGTGGGCTATTATCTCTTTTTTGGATGATTGGATCTTAGCGGTACCTGAAGTTGAGCTCCATGGCATTGATCACTCCCGACAACTAAAGGATGATGGTTGTATTAAACATTGTCATGTCTATGCTCCGTCTGCATTGAAAGGTATACAACTTGAAAGAATGGTGTTACCAACGGAAGGTGATTATGAAAGAAGGGTGTTTGATGAAATATCTTCAGCCATTTCTTGGCTAGAATCGTGCGGGTTTTTAATTGATGTCGATGCGATTAATACCGGTGCGCTTGAAATTGAACGGGCAATATAGGTATAAGCAATAAAAAAGGCAGGGAATATAGCATCTGCCTTTTTTATTGTTCGTTGAATGATTTCACTCAACTTATTTTTATCCGCTTTACTGGTTACGCTTCAACTAACATTCTTCCACGCATTTCCATATGTAACGCATGACAGAACCAGTTACAGTAATACCATTGTACGCCCGGTTTATCAGCAATAAAGGTAATTGATGCTGTTGCTTGTGGACCAATTTCCATTTGTACGCCGTGGTTAGTCATACAAAAACCATGGGTAACATCTTCAACTTGATCCAAGTTAGTTACAACAACGGTGACTTCATCGCCTAATTTAACTTTAAACTGACTCAGGCCAAAAGTAGGCGCAACTGAGGTCATGTAAACCGTCACTTTGTTTTTTCCTTTGCGGATCACTTTATTGGTGGACATTAAATCGACACCATCTTTTTTCGCTATCGCTACCGTAGGTGCAAAAATGCTATCGTCACGACTCCATAACTTTTTGGTTTTAATTTTACTACGATGTACCATGATACAATCATGAGGTTCAGCGAAGGCTGGACCATCGTGGACTAATTTCATGGTATCACCTGAAATATCAATTAATTGATCATTTTCAGGTTTAAGCGGACCTACAGGTAAAAATCTATCCTTAGAGAACTTACAAAGTACCATTAACCATTTACCATCAGCATCGCGAGTTTCACCCATGGTGGTATGGTTATGGCCAGGTTGATAATGAACATCTAATTTTTGACGAAGGTAATTAATCTTTTCGCCATTGTACGACTTAATCGCATCTTCAATGTTCCATTTAGCAATTTGGCTGTCTAAAAACAGTGTGGTGTAAGCATTACCACGATTATCAAAAGCTGTGTGTAAAGGACCTAAACCCACTTCCGGCTCGCCGACGACAGTATCACGAGGTTTAATTTTATCACTGAATAACGCATCTAATTTTTTAATAGAAATAATAGAAACTGTTGGTGATAATTTACCGTTAATCATAAAATACTTACCGTTAGGTGAAGTATTTATACCGTGAGGTGATTTAGGAATAGGGATGTAGCGCGTTAAATTTGAACCTTTACGACCATCTAATACGGGTATTGTATTACCATTATAGGTTTTAAATTTACCGGCTTTAACGGCGGCCTCACAACGAGCGACATCAAATACAACCACATGATCACGCTCGGAAGAAATCATTTCACCTAAGGTCATGCCCATTTCTGAGTTATAACAGGTTGAAGCGAAGTATTTGCCATCGTAATCGGCATCGGTATTATCTAAATTACCATCAACGATTACTTGAAAGGCAACTTCCATGCTTTCAGCATCAATGACACTAAAAACTGAACGGTAAGTACTCACATCTTCTAAAGACGCTTTACCATCGTTATTCATGGGTATTTCAAATTCACCATTACATATAATATATTTAGTGTAAGGGACTTTTTGTACACGTAAACCATGAATTGCATGCGCATTAGGTACGGTTAACATTTTATCAGTTTTCATCACATCACAACGAATGCGAGCCACGCGAGTGTTTGCTTTATCATTAATAAATAGGTACTTACCATCGTATCGACCATCGGTCATACTCATGTGAGGATGGTGAGTATCGCCGTTCATTAAATGAGCACTGTCTCCTTTGATGGCTTTTGATTCATTGGTTAAGCCCCAACCGGTAGCACTGTCAATATTAAAGACGGGAATACGCATCAATTCACGCATTGACGGGATACCCAAAATACGCACTTCACCTGATTGACCACCAGACCAAAAGCCGTAATATTCATCCAAATCGCCAGGATGAACAACGGCACTATTCGTTGCTTCTGCGGCGCGTGCTTTTGCTGTCGAAGCAAAAAGGGCCGCCGTCATGGGCGCGGCAACCGCACCCGCACCGATTAATGCTGTTTTACCGAAAAACTTACGGCGACTTTCATTGGTCAACTTCACGTCCTTGCTGTCGTTATCAAAACCTAGTTCTTTTTTACTCATGCTAGTTCTCCAATTAATTTAATATTTCATTAAAGTTTAGTTTTGTATTTACTGGATTAACCGACATTTACGGCGGCTATTTCCCTTGCTTGGTTTTCTTCGATAAAACGTGCTTTCTTTCTTGCTATTTTTTTTAACGGTGGACATTTTTTGTCATTAAAATAAGTGACTTGGCAATCAAGACAGTAATGGCATTCGCGCATGTTAATTTTACCATCGGGATCAATCGCTTGAATTTCACATTCTTTTGCGCAAGTTTTACAAGGCTGTCCGCATTCAGGACGGCGTCTTAACCAGCTAAATAAACGGATGCTATTACTGGTTGATAGGGCGGCACCCAGTGGGCATAAGTAACGACAGAAGAATTTACGATTGAAAAGATTAATAATGAGTAGGGTGCTGGCGTAAAGTATAAAGGGCCATTCACGGTCAAACTTGAGTAAGAAAGTGGTTTTAAAAGGCTCAACTTCAGCAAATTGCTCGGCAAGTGCCAGTGAATCCATTGATAACCCGAATAAAGCTAATAATATTAAATATTTGATTGCCCATAAACGTTCATGTACAGCCCAAGGAAATTCAAACTGAGGTATTTTTATGTAGCGAGCAAAAACATTCATTAACTCTTGTAGGGCACCAAAGGGGCATAACCAGCCACAATAAACCGCACGACCCCATAAAAGCATGGTGACAGCAGCAGCCCCCCATAAAATAAAGATCACTGGGTCCAGTAAAAATAAATCCCACGAGAAATCAGACATAAAAGCCTGTAAGAAAGTAAAAACATTAACAATAGAGAGTTGCCCCCTCCAAGCCCAACCAATAAAGACCACGGTAATAATTAAGAAAAGGTGGCGGAAGTTGTGCATAAAAGTCGGGTGACGTACTAAGATATCTTGAAAAAACAAACTCATTACCACAATGACCAGCAAGATAATAAGCACAATGACTTCGGTGTTTTTTTCTTGCCATACCTGTTGTGTTAAGGTTAATTCTGGTGCAGGCATGATGACCGCAGGTCTATCTAGGTACTTATCTAAGGTGTGATATTCGCCTTGAAAACTGGTAAATATACTATCAAGCGGCCCTGTTTGACGGCGTACCAGTAACTCCAACTGCCAGTCGGCAGCAGGATTAAATTCATGGTGCGCGCGGATAATGAAAATAGATCGCTCTTTGAATTGGGGTAAGCCGTCTATATAAATATCGGGTACACGACTCTGATCTAAATCTCTAAAGGAAAAAGCATTGTTCCCTTGTAATAGTTGAATACGATCAAAAATAGCACCACGTACATAACCCGACCCCTTAAATGAATAACCGTTGCCCATTAATATTACGGCATGCTCGCCCGGTTTTAATGAAGACATGACATAATCATATTCACTATCACCCAATAAATTACGGCCTATCGTAGGAATATTTACTTGCGCATAATATATCTCGGCAAACAGGTCTTGTTTTTGCTCTGCACTTGCTTCCTCTACATGCTCAGCGTCAGTGCCAATAAAGGCTTGGTCAACGGTTTCTCTATTTAAATAAAGTTTGCGAATAGAGCCATCACCGGTGAGCTTTGTCCAGTCAGCCTTGGCAAAAACGTCGGGGTAAATAGTGCCCATGGGTTGAATGACTTCTTGGCTGGCGCTGATAATACCTAACTCTCTGGCGACTATTGTGGCGGACTTAGTAATGGCAACATTCATCACCATTACGGTGACTGTCGCACCTGAAAGTCCATCTATATGCACTATGCCTTCTGTTCGATTGCCACCCACTTTGAGACGATCTCTCACCTTTAAACCGTCATATTGGTCGGTAAAGGCGTGTAACTTACTCTCTGGAATACCTGCGAGGATAATAGGTTCGTGGTGTTCTAATACTTTGGCGCCGAGGTAGTTGCCTTTAGGGTCAATGGCAACCAATATATTGACCGGTTCGCCAGAGTACGCGGGGATTTTAGCGAGGTCATTAGTTTCAAAGGCATAGCCGATAATTTTTTTATTGTTATAAATAGTCCATATGAGTGAACCCCCTTCTTTGGCGGCAACCTTGTCACTAATGAGGGTGTGCTGTGGAAAGATCAATTTAATGGCTGGAATTGGATCTTTAGGTGGACTAATAAAGAGGGCTTGTGCGGGCATACTTATACAAGTTACACATAAGAAAAACACCAATACTTGGGGGAGTGCGGCTCTAAATATAAAGTTAACTCTATATATTAAGTGTATTATTTCGCTGAAAAGCTTGCTAATTATCATAATATCGCCAAAATATTCTGTTAAGGCAGTCCGACAAAAAGCAGGCTGCTGCGACAATATGTCACAGTCTACGCTATCTTTTTGTCGTTGTCATGATGCAGATCAACCTTTTGGGTTATGTAGTTATTGCAAATAATAATAACCACAAATTTTATGTGGGTATATTGGTATATTGGTATATTGGTATATTGGTATATTGTGTTCTAGCTACTGACCGAATAAGCTTTATATCTTTTATTTACAGACTTGCTTTGGATTCTTCATTCGTCCGCTACCCAATCACCTCATCAAGTAGAAATTTATCTTTAAAGTCAGGGTTACTTTTATTGACAAAAAACTTCTACATTAAGACCGATGTTAAGAAATATTAGAATTACTACCCATAAAACAGAAAAATATTTATTAAATCCGATTAGATAATTTTTTTGTGAATAGATACCTGTTTAATATAAATAGGTTTTTTATCAAAACACCTCAGATTGTATGTTTATACTCACTTCTCTCATGGTGAGTCATTATTGTCGTGCGAAAGCAATACTTATTTACCAATGCAAATAGGCTTGTCTTATGTTTTATTGATTTCTTTTTAGCCTATAAAGCTGTATAATGCGCGCCAATTATAGCCCTATTCGTTTATTTGCTTGAAATAGCAATTAACGATAGTAACAGCGAGTAACGCCTGTGTTAGATAAATTACGAAATGTGGCAATTATTGCTCACGTTGACCACGGAAAAACCACTTTAGTTGATAAACTACTTGAACAATCGGGCACTTTAGATGCACGCGTTGGCCATGACGAACGTGTGATGGATTCAAATGATATTGAAAAAGAACGTGGTATTACTATTTTAGCTAAAAATACCGCTGTTAACTGGGGTGACTATCGTATAAACATTGTAGATACTCCAGGCCATGCCGACTTTGGTGGTGAAGTAGAGCGTGTTATGTCAATGGTTGACTCTGTGTTATTGATTGTTGATGCGCAAGAAGGCCCTATGCCACAAACACGTTTTGTTACGCAAAAAGCATTTGCTCAAGGTTTAAAGCCTATTTTAGTTATCAATAAAGTGGATAAGCCTGGTTCTCGTCCTGATTGGGTTATGGACCAAGTTTTTGAATTATTTGATAACTTAGGTGCTACAGATGAGCAACTTGACTTTAAAGTGGTTTACGCTTCAGCAATTAACGGTTGGTCTAGCCTTGAAGAAGGCGTGATTGGTACGGACATGACCCCTTTATTTGATACTATTATCAGTGAAGTTCCTGCACCTGAAGCCGATCTTGAAGGGGCTTTTCAAATGCAAATTTCACAACTTGATTACAGCTCTTACTTGGGCGTAATTGGTGTTGGTCGTATTAAGCGTGGTAGTGTTAAACCAAACCAACAAGTCACAATAAAATTAGCCAATGGCGGTGTACATCACGCTAAAGTAGGTAAGGTATTTGGCTACTTAGGTCTTGAACGCCATGATATTGCGGAAGGTTTTGCTGGCGATATTGTCGCGGTTACAGGTTTAGGTGAATTGAAAATTTCGGATACCGTTTGTTGTCCAAATGAAGCGGAAGCTTTACCTGCACTATCCATTGATGAACCAACCATCAATATGACTTTCCAAGTGAACACTTCACCATTTTGTGGTCAAGAAGGTAAGTATGTTACCTCACGTAACATTAAAGAACGCTTAGAAAAAGAGTTAGTGCACAATGTTGCTTTACGTGTAGAGCAATTAGAGGATCCAGATAAATTTAAAGTATCAGGTCGTGGTGAGCTGCACTTAGGGATCTTAATTGAGAACATGCGTCGTGAAGGCTTTGAATTGGCTGTTTCTCGACCTGAAGTTATTATTCGTGAAGTCAATGGCGAAATACAAGAACCTTATGAAACTGTGACTATTGATGTTGAAGAGCAGCATCAAGGCGCGATTATGGAAAAAATGGGTATCCGCAAAGCGGAATTAACCGATATGGCACCCGATGGTACGGGTCGTATCCGTATGGATTTCATTATGCCAAGTCGTGGTTTAATTGGTTTCCAAACAGAGTTTATGACTCTAACATCGGGATCTGGTTTAATTTATCATACCTATTTCGAATATGGACCTCATAAAGGTGGTGAAATTGGTCAACGTAAAAATGGTGTTATGATCGCCAATGCTACCGGTAAAGCCTTAACTAACGCTATCTTTAACCTACAATCACGTGGCCGTATGATGATTGGTCATGGTATTGATGTCTATGAAGGTCAAGTTATTGGTATTCATAGTCGTGATAACGACTTAACGGTTAACGCACTTAAAGGTAAGCAATTAACAAACGTACGTTCATCGGGAACTGATGAAGCACAAACGTTAACGCCACCTATTTTAATGTCATTAGAGCAAGCGTTAGAATTTATCGATAATGATGAATTGGTTGAAGTAACACCTGAGAACATTCGTATTCGTAAAAAACTCTTAAAAGAAAACGAACGTAAACGAGAAGGTCGTTCTGCTAAATAAGCTAAAGAAACCTAAGCGTAATACCAAGCTAAAATATTTAGCGGTATAGCATAAAAAAACCACTTATTTTATAAGTGGTTTTTTTATGCCTAAAGTTTAATACCAATTTCATTAAATTAGTTCCCACTCAGAGCTTGTCAGTGCTTTGAGAATAAAGTGAATTTTTTGTCTATAGTCACTCTATATTAAAGGAATTCTGTGCGATTATCGAAGTACTGACAAACTCCCAAAGGGGAGTTTAAAAGGCTTACATGCTGCGTTATTGATTTCGACAAGGACGCTACATGGACGTAGCTTCTTAGAGAATGGTTATTCTCCTAATAACCATTCTCTCTTCAATCAATGCCTTGCCTCTAAACCTTTTAAATCTCGCTGAGTGGGAAGGTACTTGACCACAGAGAAAAACAAAACCACGTCCAAACTCAAATAAAAGTTATAAAAAAAGAGCCATGAAGGCTCTTTTTAAAAGTCTACATTATTGAATATTTATTCAATAATGTAGACTTAACAAGTGATTACTTGATGAATAGCATTTCTGCGTATTTAGGTAGTGGCCATAATTCGTCAGCGACTAATAACTCAAGTGCATCACCGTGAACACGTGCTTCAGCCATTAAGGGGCAAAGAATATCGGCACTATGACGCATATGTGCTTCAACATCAGCAAAGTCATGCTTAGCAACTTCAGCATCAATCTTAGCGACTGCAGCCATTAAGCCATTAGCATGCTCAGCGACTTCTTTTGTTATTGTGGTATCAAATTCGATACCTAAATCTAATACAGAAGCGGCTGCGTGAGTTAATTCTGATAAATAAGCAACGGCTGCTGGATAGATTTTAGTTTTAGCGATATCGCTCACTAATTTCGATTCAACTTCAATCGCTAAGTTATATTGCTCAGCATACACTTCGTAACGGCTGTCTAATTCTACTGCCGATAAAACACCGGTGCTGGTGAACAATTCAATGACTTCTGCCGATTTAAATGCGGGTAAAGCATCTGCTGTCGTCGGAATGTTTCTCAAACCACGTTCTTCAACCGCTTCTTTATGCCACTCTGCAGAGTAACCATCACCACCAAATATCGCGTTACCGTGCAATTCCATTAACTCTTTTAATACCGAGATAACTGCAGCAGTTTGATCTTTAGTTTTCAAAGCCACGTCTAATTTTTCAGCAATCCAGTTTAATGAATCAGCAAGCATAGTGTTCATTGCGACTAATGGACCTGATACTGATTGCTCAGAGCCGACAGCACGGAATTCAAAACGGTTACCCGTGAAAGCAAAAGGAGAAGTACGGTTACGATCCCCTGGATCACGGTCAAAGTTAAGAATTTGGTCAAGACCAAGGTCCATCTCACCACCATCGGTAGAGCCAGTCAGTTTACCCACTTTGATGTCATCAAATACTTTTTCTAATTGGTCACCTAAGTAAACAGAAAGAATCGCTGGTGGCGCTTCGTTAGCACCTAAGCGATGATCATTGCCTGCTGAAGCGATAACCGCACGTAATAAAGGACCATATTTATGTACGCCACGGATAACTGCACCACAGAATAATAAGAAGAGTAAATTTTCGTGAGGTGTTTTACCTGGGTCAAGTAAGTTACCTTGTGTGCTATTACCAACAGACCAGTTAACGTGTTTACCTGAGCCATTTAAACCAGCAAAGGGTTTTTCATGTAATAAACATAAGAAACCATGTTCTTTTGCTGTTTTCTTCATGATAGTCATAAGTAGCTGCTGTTGATCAGCACCTACGTTGGCTGCGCCGTAATAAGGCGCTATTTCAAATTGTCCTGGGGCAACTTCGTTATGATGCGTTTTAGCGGGGATGCCTAATTTGTATAATTGGTCTTCAAAATCTTGCATGAACACTTGTACACGTGGAGGAATAGCACCGAAATAGTGGTCATCAAATTGTTGACCTTTAGCAGGCGCAGCACCAAATAAAGTACGTCCCGTTAATAATAAATCAGGGCGACTATTTGCGAAGTTTTCGTCAATTAAGAAGTATTCTTGCTCTGGGCCACAGCTTGAATTAAGGGGAGTGATATCTTCTTCACCCATTAATTTAAGTACTCTCTTTGCTGCTTTGTCCATGGCCGAGTTTGAACGTAAAAGAGGGATTTTCTTATCAAGTGCTTCACCCGTCCAAGACATGAACACACTTGGGATCATTAATGTTGCGCCATTAGCGGTATGCTGAATGTATGCAGGGCTTGTTGGATCCCATGCAGTATAACCACGCGCTGCGTTAGTCATACGTAAACTGCCGTTAGGGAAAGAAGAGCCATCAGGCTCACCTTTAATTAACAAACTCCCAGTAAATTCATTGATTGCATTACCTTCTGAATTAGTCAGAATGAATGCATCATGCTTTTCTGCGGTAACGTTAGTCATTGGATAGAAAACGTGAGAGAAAAATTTTGCACCTTTTGTTAAAGCCCAATCTTTCATCGCTGCAGCAACAACATCGGCAGTAACTGCGTCTAATGCTTGACCTGTTTGAACCGTATTTTTAATCGCTTTAAACGCTTTTTTAGATAATGCGTCTTCCATTTTTTGTAGGTTAAAAACGTCTGTTGCCCAAATTTGGTTCAACGGCTTTGTCTTTTCGAACGATAATGGTGCACGATTAGTGATTTGGTCAATCGCTTGTAGGCGAGTTTGGTTTCCACTCATTTTTGGCTCCTAGGCTTATAGCTTAAAGGTTATTAGGTTATTAGGTCGGCTTTACATTTTATTCATATAAGGCTTATTTTTCTACTCAACATGCAAGTAACAGACCAGAGGTGTATTACAGAGTGCTCAAGCGCTTATTCGAAGGGTTTTTAATACGGCGTCAGATATCAAACTATAGAATAACGAGGCTTATGGTTACCAAGTAAAGTGCTATATCTTTGAAAGAATGGGCGTAGCTAACTCGACAATATATTCAGCCGCTATCAATCTTGTTCGCATCAATTAATTGTTCCGCAGAAAAAGAATGAGTGGTCAATGAGCATGTTGAATTTATTGCCGCACCGCGCTTTACTTAATGTTGTGCAATGGTACATTATACCCATTTCATTAAATCATTGCTCACTTTTCGTAAAATACGCCAGCCTTGAACTATTTTCCACTATGCTCAACAAGTTAACAAACATAATGTTTTGGTGTCTTTACGGTTACCGCGTATCATCTTGATAAGTGGCGGCATCTATTATTGACCACAAATGAATTATTCCAGCGATAAGTGCGGGTATAATCAGCCACCACAGTGCGTAACCAAGAACACAGGCAATGGCAAAGATCAATGCTGCCAATAACCTCCCCTGAACAAGCTGTCCTAATCCGGGGAAAAACACACTACAAAGAGCAGCGATTACATTGCCTACAGAACCTTTACTTGCCACCAGCGACTCCTAATTGTATTTTATGAAAGTTAGCGCTAAATTGACGGTAAGCTAGCTAATTAATTATGCCTATCTTAATATATGAACACGCTTGGGGAAATGAGTAATTGTTAACAAACATGAGTTTATTTAAAGAAACGTTAATTAGTAAATTTTGGCATGAGCATAAAGGACAGTTTTTTTATTTTGTTCGTCGTGTTAAGCGTGAGCAAATACAAGTGGTGGCAGGGTATTTATCTTATGTCTGCTTAATGTCTTTAGTGCCATTGGTCGTCGTGATGTTGTCAGTTATGACGGCGTTTCCATTATTTGCTGAATTACAGGGAACGATAGAGGCGTTTGTTTATCAAAATTTCGTACCCGCCGCTGGGGATGTTGTGCAGGAGTATTTAACGGGGTTTGTTGCGAACACCTCTAAAATGTCTGCTGTGGCGCTCTCTTTTTTGTTTGTAGCTGCCTTATTGTTGATGTCATCGATTGATAGTACTTTTAATAAAATTTGGCGCGTTACTGATAAACGTCGAACAATTACCTCATTTGCTATGTATTGGATGGTGCTAACCTTGGGCCCAATATTGGTGGGTATAAGTATTGCACTGTCGTCATATCTCGTTTCTATAGTCACGGTTGATGCATATGATGTGTCAGGGTTCTTCAATATAGTCATACGTTTGTTACCACTACTCTCTTCGATTGTCGCTTTTGTTATTTTATATATGGCCGTACCTAATAAAGCGGTACCCTTTAAATTTGCCATATCAGGTGCACTTGTCGCAGGCATATTATTTGAATTAGCCAAAGCGTTATTTGCCTTGTATTTGGCTGACTTTCCTTCTTACCAAATCATTTATGGTGCCTTAGCAACCATTCCAATTATTTTTTTATGGGTTTATTTATCTTGGATTATTGTGTTGATAGGCGCTTTAATTACCGTGTCTTTACAAGAGTATGGGTTAGTTAAAGAGCAAGTGATAAAAAAAGCTACGGAAATAGAACCGACAGAAGAGCTTTTATAATGATTGCGTTAATACAGCGTGTTAGTCAGGCAAGTGTGACTATCGATAAGAAAATAGTGGGTGAAATAGACCGTGGTTTATTGGTGTTTTTGGCTATAGAGCCAAAGGATACTGAAGCGAAAACTAAACGCTTAGCTCAGCGAGTGGCGGGTTATCGTGTTTTTAATGATGAAAAGGGCAAAATGAATCTTAATGTTAAACAGGCAGACGGTGACTTTCTGGTTATTTCACAATTTACGCTAGCTGCCGATACGTCAAGTGGTATGCGACCAAGTTTTACCTCGGCAGCAAAACCAGAATTGAGCAACCATTTATATCAGCTATTTGTCAGCCAGCTTAGAGATGAAGGTTTTAACGTACCCACAGGGCAGTTTGGTGCTGATATGCAAGTAGCGCTAATTAATGATGGTCCAGTGACGTTCACGCTAACTATTTAACCCTTATTTATGGGATTAACTCCACCACGACACGACTACATATTCTACTAATAACACGGTCTATTTTTTAATTAATTAAACTATCTCTTTTGGTTTAGTGGTGTTATAATCTCGCGCCCATTAAGTTTGAATGACGGCTTTTAAGTCATTGTTCAAGTTGTGTGGTGGTCTTTCAAAAGGCAGTGACGGGTCAATTTCTGGCCTTAAATTTTAAATTTATCTTCTTGTTGTTCTTATTATTTATATAAGGCTGGCAATTAAGGTAACAATGGAGCAAAAATCAATGATCCAAATGCAATCACAGCTGAATGTTGCTGATAACAGTGGCGGTAAGCGTGTTCAATGTATAAAGGTTCTTGGTGGCTCGCACCGTCGCTATGCACGCATTGGTGATCTCATCAAAGTTGCCGTAAAGGAAGCAAGTCCTCGCGGTAAAGTAAAAAAAGGTGATGTTTACACTGCGGTAGTGGTGCGCACTAAGAAAGGTGTTCGTCGTTCGGATGGTTCTGCTATTCGTTTTGATGAAAACGCGGCTGTAATGTTAAATGCTAACTTACAACCAATTGGTACTCGTATTTTCGGGCCTGTGACACGTGAACTTCGTAATGAAAAATTTATGAAGATCGTATCATTAGCACCAGAAGTACTATAAGGAGTCACGATAATGGCATCTAAAATTCGTCGTGATGATGAAGTAATTATACTTGCAGGTAAAGACAAGGGCAAGACTGGTAAAGTCACTAAAGTTCTTGTTGAAAGCAGCAAAGTATTCGTAGAAGGCGTTAACTTAATCAAGAAGCACACTAAGCCTGCACCTCAGTTGCAGCAGCCTGGTGGCATCATTGAAAAAGAAGCACCTTTACAAGTTTCCAACGTAGCGATTGTTAACCCTGCAACGGGTAAAGCTGATCGTGTTGGCTTTAGAATTGAAGAAGGCAAAAAAGTGCGTTTTTTCAAATCTAATAACGAATTAATTTAATTGGAGTAAACGATGGCGAAACTGCATGATTTTTATAAAGATACAGTTGTAGCTGACCTTCAAAAGAAGTTCAGTTATAAAAGTGTCATGCAAGTCCCTCGGATTGAAAAGATCACCCTTAACATGGGTGTTGGTGAAGCTATTTCTGATAAGAAAGTATTAGAGCACGCCACAAATGATCTTACTGCAATCTCAGGGCAAAAGCCGATCACGACAGTAGCACGCAAATCAGTTGCGGGCTTCAAAATTCGTGAAGGCTACCCTATTGGTGCAAAAGTAACTCTACGCGGCGAGCGTATGTGGGAATTTTTAGAGCGTTTAATCTCTATTTCAATCCCTCGTATTCGTGACTTTCGTGGTTTAAATCCTAAGTCATTTGATGGCCGTGGTAACTACAGCATGGGCGTTCGTGAGCAAATTATCTTTCCAGAAATCGAATTCGATAAAATCGATAAGATTCGTGGATTAGATATCACTATTACTACTAGCGCGAAAGATAACGAAGAAGGACATGCTTTATTGTCTGCCTTTGGTTTCCCGTTCAAGAAGAAGGTGTAGAGTTATGGCTAAAACGTCAATGAAAGCTCGTGAAGCTAAAAGAACCAAGTTAGTAGCACAATATGCTGAGAAGCGTGCTGCGTTAAAAGCGATCATCTCTGGTGTTGATTCTTCTGATGAAGAACGCTGGGATGCTGTATTGAAACTTCAAAGTTTACCTCGTGATTCGAGCAGTAGTCGTCAACGTAACCGTTGTAGTATTACTGGACGTCCACATGGTTTCTTACGTAAATTCGGCTTAAGCCGTATTAAGTTGCGTGAAGCAACTATGCGTGGTGAAGTTCCAGGTCTTAAGAAAGCTAGTTGGTAATTCACGGGAGTAAATAGTTATGATGACTGATCCTATCGCGGACATGTTTACACGCATCCGCAACGGTCAATCTGCAGCAAAAGTTGCAGTAGCAATGCCATCTTCTAAGTTAAAAGTTGCAATTGCCAACTTACTTAAAGAAGAAGGTTATATTTCAGATTTTTCAGTATCAGCTGATGCTAAGCCTCAGTTAGATGTAGTGTTGAAATATTTTGAAGGTAAAGAAGTAATTGAAGTGATCAAACGTGTTTCACGTCCTGGTCTTCGTATATACAAAAGCTGTGATGAACTTCCTAAAGTTCTTGCTGGTATGGGTATTGCGATTATTTCAACTTCTAAAGGTTTGATGACGGATCGCGCCGCTCGCTCTGCGGGTATTGGCGGTGAAGTTCTTGGTTTCGTAGAGTAAGGAGAATAATATGTCTCGTGTTGCAAAAGCACCTGTCGTTGTTCCTGCTGGCGTTACCATTACGTTATCAGGTCAAGACATTACAGTTAAAGGTCCAGTAGGCGAATTATCTCGCACGATCCATAGTGACGTTGTTGTTTCTCAAGAAGAAAACAAGATCATTACTAATATCGTTGCTGATGTTAAAGGCGCTTGGGCTCAAGCCGGTACTACACGTGCTTTAATCAATAATATGGTTGAAGGTGTTAGTAAAGGTTTTGAAAAAAAATTAGTTTTACAAGGTGTTGGTTACCGTGCCAAAGCTGCGGGTAAATCATTAGATTTATCTTTAGGTTTTTCACACCCAATCAAACATGCAATTCCTGAAGGAATTACTTGTGAAACTCCTAGCCAAACTGAAATCACACTGAAAGGTTGTGATAAACATTTAGTTGGTCAAACCGCAGCGAACATTCGTGCATACCGTAAACCTGAGCCTTATAAAGGTAAAGGCGTTCGTTATGCTGATGAACATGTTCGTCGTAAAGAAGCTAAGAAGAAGTAGGGTAATACTATGGATAAGAAAACATCTCGTTTGCGCAGAGCTAAACGCTCTCGTGCAAAAATTAGCGAGCTGGGTGCGAATCGTTTAGTTATATTCCGTACTCCTCGTCACATATACGCGCAATTGATCGCTCCAACAGGTTCTGAAGTAATCGCATCTGCGTCTACTTTAGACAAAGATGTTGCAGCTCAACTTGAAAAAACCGGTAATGTTGCCGCAGCTACGGCTGTTGGTAAAGCAATTGCTGAACGTGCAAAAGAAAAAGGCGTAGAGTCTGTTGCTTTTGACCGTTCAGGTTTTCGTTACCATGGTCGCGTTAAAGCGTTAGCAGAAGCAGCTCGTGAAGCTGGTCTTCAATTCTAGGGGTTTATAATGGCTAATCATAATCAAGAAAACTCACAACAAAGTGACATGGCTGAAAAGCTAATTGCCGTTAACCGCGTTTCAAAAGTGGTTAAAGGTGGTCGTATTTTCAGTTTTACCGCATTAACAGTAGTTGGTGACGGTAATGGACGTGTTGGTTTTGGTTACGGTAAAGCACGTGAAGTGCCTGCTGCAATTCAAAAAGCAATGGAAAAAGCACACCGTAACATAGTAACTATTGACTTGAAGGGTACGACTCTTCAACATGTTATTACTGGCAAGCATTCAGGCTCTAAAGTTTTCATGAAACCAGCCTCTGACGGTACAGGTATCATCGCCGGTGGCGCGATGCGTGCAGTACTTGAAGTTGCAGGCGTTCAGAACGTATTGTCAAAAGCATACGGTTCTACTAACCCAATCAACGTGGTTCGCGCTACTGTTTCTGCTTTAGTGAATATGCATTCACCTAAAGGCATGGCAGCTAAACGTGGCAAAAGCGTTGCAGAAATTCTGGGGTAATTGAGCATGTCTAAAACAGTTAAAGTAACTCAAATAAAAAGTTCTATCGGTCGTTTACCGAAGCATAGAGCTACATTAAGAGGCCTTGGTCTACGTCGTATCAATCATACAGTAGAGTTAGAAGATACTCCGTCTGTACGTGGTATGATCAACAAGGTTTACTATATGGTTAAGGTGGAGGATTAATTATGCATTTAAATACTTTATCCCCTGCACCGGGATCTCACAAAGCTAGAAAACGCTGTGGTCGTGGTATTGGTTCAGGCATCGGTAAAACAGGTGGTCGCGGTCACAAAGGTCAGAAGTCTCGTTCTGGCGGTAGTGTACGTCCAGGTTTCGAAGGTGGTCAAATGCCATTGAAACAACGTTTACCTAAATTTGGTTTTACTTCACGTAAATCTTTAGTTCGCGCTGAAGTACGTTTACATGAACTAAATCTTATTAAAGCAGATGTTGTTGATATCCATGCACTGAAAGATGCTGGCCTAATTACACGTAATATCATAGCGGTTAAAGTTATGTTATCTGGCGAAATTACTCGTCCAATTACATTACGTGGTATTGCGGTAACTAAAGGCGCACAAGCAGCTATTGAAGCTGCTGGTGGCAAAATAGAGGAATAATACACCATGGCTACACCAGGAATGGCTTCCCAAAAAGGAAGTAAAGGCGCAGGCGGTTTGTCTGAGCTGAAACAAAGATTATGGTTCGTATTCGTTGCCTTAGTTGTGCTTCGTTTAGGGTCTTTTGTGCCAATCCCTGGTATTGACGCCGCTGTATTAGCTCAGTTCTTTGAACAACAAAAGGGCACCATTGTAGAAATGTTTAACATGTTCTCTGGTGGTGCGCTCGAACGAGCCTCAGTATTGGCGCTTGGTATTATGCCGTACATTTCAGCTTCGATTATTATGCAATTGCTTACGGTTATGCACCCCGCAATGGCAGAATTGAAAAAAGAAGGTGAAGCTGGACGTCGTAAAATCAGTCAATACACCCGCTACGGCACTTTAGTTCTAGCAACAGTACAATCGATAGCGATTGCCAGAAGTTTACCAGATATGATGCAAGGCCTCGTTATTAACGTAGGTTTTAGCTTCTATTTCACCGCTGTTATAAGTTTGATCACGGGTACCATGTTTTTAATGTGGTTAGGTGAGCAAATTACTGAACGCGGTATTGGTAATGGTATATCTATTATTATCTTTGCAGGTATTGTTGCTGGCATGCCCTCTGCAGTTGGTCAAACAGCTGAAATGGCGCGTCAAGGTGAATTGCACTTATTGGTATTATTGCTTATCGGTGTTGTGGTATTTGCAGTAACTTTCTTAGTGGTATTTGTGGAACGTGGTCAACGACGTATTGTGGTTAACTACGCTAAACGTCAGCAAGGCCGTAAGGTGTTTGCTGCACAAAGTACACATTTACCCTTGAAAGTGAATATGGCGGGTGTTATACCGCCAATCTTTGCCTCAAGCTTAATCTTGTTTCCAGGCACGCTTGCGAGCTGGTTTGGACAAGGTGATGGACCGGTTGCTGATTTCTTACAAGGGGTTTCTCAGGCTATGTCGCCGGGTCAACCTTTGTATGTGATGATGTTAGCAGCAGCAATTATATTTTTCTGTTTCTTTTACACGGCACTTGTTTTCAATCCGCGTGAGACAGCAGATAACTTGAAAAAGTCAGGTGCGTTCATTCCAGGGATTCGTCCAGGTGAACAAACATCCAAATATATTGATAAAGTTATGACACGTCTAACCCTCTGTGGTGCTGCGTATATTACCTTTGTCTGTTTGGTTCCACAGTTTATGATCATGGCATGGGACGTACAGTTCTATTTTGGCGGGACATCTTTATTGATTATCGTCGTTGTGATTATGGATTTTATGGCACAAGTACAAACGCATATGATGTCTCATCAATATGACAATGTACTTAAAAAAGCGAACTTAAAAGGCTATGGTCGTTAGACCGAGCTAATAATAGTTAACGGAGTATAAAATGAAAGTACGTGCATCCGTAAAAAAGATTTGTCGTAATTGTAAAGTGGTTAAACGTAAAGGCGTCATTCGCGTTCTTTGTATTGAACCAAAACACAAACAAAGACAAGGTTAAGCTTAGCTTTTAACCTAATATCTTTTAGAAGTGGCATTATGTAGATTTACCTGTATAATGCCGCTTCGATTTGCAGAAAAATAGAATGATTGGGTATCCTAACGGGCTTTCCAATCAAAGTAATTTTAATTTAAAATAGGAGATGTGATTAGTGGCCCGTATCGCTGGCATTAACATCCCTGATCGCAAGCATGCAGTAATCGCCATTACTGCGATTTACGGTATCGGAGCTACACGTGCGAAAGCAATTTGTGAAGCTACTGGTATCTCTGAATCAACAAAGATCAGTGACTTAGACGAAGCAAAAATAGATTTGCTTCGCGCTGAAGTGGATAAATTTACCGTTGAAGGTGATTTACGCCGTGAAGTTTCAATGAATATTAAACGTCTTATGGATTTAGGTTGTTACCGTGGCATCCGTCACCGTCGCAGTCTTCCTCTACGTGGTCAACGCACTAAAACAAATGCGCGTACCCGTAAAGGTCCTCGTAAGCCAATTAAGAAGTAAGAGGGACTAAACAATGGCTAAAACACCCGTTCGTACGCGTAAACGCGTTAAAAAACAAGTTGCTGATGGCATGGCACATATCCATGCTTCTTTCAACAACACAATCGTGACTCTTACCGATCGTCAAGGTAATGCTTTATCTTGGGCAACTGCCGGTGGTTCAGGTTTTCGTGGTTCACGTAAATCTACTCCGTTCGCTGCGCAAGTAGCTGCAGACCGCGCAGGCGCTGCTGCAAAAGAGTTTGGCTTGAAGAATATTGAAGTGTTCGTTAAAGGTCCAGGACCAGGTCGTGAATCTGCTATCCGTGCCTTAAATGCTGCTGGTTTTAAAATCACCAACATTACTGACGTTACACCTATTCCTCATAATGGTTGTCGTCCTCCTAAGAAACGTCGCGTTTAATCGCTCTTTTTTAGGATAGTTGGAGAAAGAAAATGGCTAGATATTTAGGTCCTAAGTTAAAGCTTTGTCGTCGCGAAGGTACAGATTTGTTCCTTAAAAGCGGTGTTAGAGCAATTGACACTAAATGTAAAATCGAAACAATACCAGGTCAACATGGCGCCCGTCGCGGACGTTTATCTGACTACGGTGTTCAACTTCGTGAAAAACAAAAGGTTCGTCGTATATATGGCGTACTAGAAAAACAATTTAGTAATTACTACAAAGAAGCAGCACGTCAAAAAGGCAACACAGGTGAAAACTTGTTGCAGCTTTTAGAAACGCGCTTAGATAACGTAGTTTACCGTATGGGTTATGCCAGCACTCGTGCTGAAGCTCGTCAATTAGTTAGCCATAAGGCTATTGTGGTAAACAGCGGTGTAGTTAATATTCCATCTTTCACTGTTAAAGCTGAAGATACGGTTTCTGTTCGTGAGAAGTCTAAATCTCAGGCGCGTATTATCGCTGCTTTAGAACTAGCTGATCAACGTGAAAAACCACTTTGGGTTGAAGTAGATGCTAAGAAGCTAGAAGGCGTTTTTAAACGTGTTCCAGATCGTGCTGACTTATCTGCCGAAATTAATGAACAGTTGATTGTTGAACTTTACTCTAAGTAGAGTTGCACTTTAAGAGAGGACATATATGCAGGGTTCTGTAACCGAATTCCTTAGACCACGTATGGTTGGTATTGAACATATCAACCCTCGTCGCGCTAAAGTGACTTTAGAGCCACTAGAACGTGGTTTTGGTCACACTTTAGGTAATGCGTTACGCCGCATTCTTTTATCTTCAATGCCAGGTTGTGCTGTAACTGAAGTTGAAATTGACGGTGTATTACATGAGTACAGTAGTAAAGAAGGTGTTCAAGAGGACATCATCGAAATATTGTTAAACCTTAAAGGGCTAGCAGTAATATTAGAAGGCAAAGATGAAGCCTTTCTAACGTTAACTCAGTCTGGTGAAGGCCCTGTAACGGCAGCTGATATACAACATGATGGGGATGTAACTATTACAAACCCAGAACATGTTATCTGCACCTTAACAGGTGAAGGCTCTATCAGTATGCGCATTAAAATTGAAATGGGACGTGGTTATGTTCCTGCTTCAGTTCGTCGCGATGCCGAGGAAGAAGATCGTGCTATTGGTCGTTTGTTGGTTGATGCCTCATTCAGCCCAGTAGTTAGAATTGCTTATGATGTTGATTCTGCACGTGTTGAACAACGTACAGATTTAGACAAATTAGTTTTAGATATGGAAACCAATGGTACATTGGATCCTGAAGAAGCTATCCGTCGTGCTTCAACTATTCTTGCTGAACAGCTTGATGCGTTTGTTGAACTTCGTGATATTAAAGAAGTAGAGCTAGTGGAAGAAAAACCATTGTTCGACCCAATCTTGCTTCGTCCTGTTGATGACCTAGAATTAACTGTTCGTTCAGCTAACTGTTTAAAAGCAGAAGCAATTCAATACATTGGTGATTTAGTACAACGTGCTGAAGTTGAGCTTCTTAAAACGCCTAATTTAGGTAAGAAGTCTCTAACTGAAATCAAAGACGTGTTAGCGTCGCGTGGTTTGTCACTAGGCATGCGCCTAGAAAACTGGCCACCAGAAAGTATCGTTGACAACGACTAGTTCGATCATCGTTTTTTTATTAATAGTTTGAGAGAAGGATTAACTTATGCGTCATCGTCAAAGCGGTCGCCAGTTAAACCGTAATAGCAGTCATCGTAAAGCGATGTTCCGCAATATGGCAAGCTCTTTAGTTAAGCACGGCGTTATTAAAACGACGGTAGCTAAAGCTAAAGAACTACGTATGGTAGTAGAGCCACTGATTACATTGGCTAAAACCGACAGTGTTGCAAATCGCCGTTTAGCGTTTGCTCGTACACAAGACAAAGAAGTAGTAGGTATTTTATTTAACGAACTTGGTGCCCGTTACCAAGAACGTCCAGGTGGTTACACACGCATTTTAAAATGTGGTTTCCGTACTGGTGATAAAGCGCCTATGGCTTATATTGAGTTAGTAGACCGCCCAGTAGTTGAAGATGCTCCTGAAGTAGTTGAAGAGTCAGCAGAAGCTTAAACGATAGTTTAAACTTCATTTAAAAAACCGAGCTTAGGCTCGGTTTTTTATTGTCAAAAATCTTAAGCTCGCTGAGTAATACCAGTTTCATTAAATTAGTTCCCAAAGGGCGAGTTTAAAAGGCTTATATGCTACGTTATTGATTTTCACATACGTACAATGCAAGATTAGGTCCCAATGAATCAGATCGAAGGTATTGGCTTAGCTACAAATCCGTGGCCAATTTTACTTGACCACTTCAGACAAGGACGCTACAGGGATGTAGCTTCTTAGAGAATGCAGGAGCATATTCTCCTGAATAACCATCCTTCTATCAATGCCTTGCCTATTAATCCTTTAAATTCTCGCTAAGAGACCACTTTCTTATGTGGATTGGTATAAGGCAGCGTTCATTGGTAAACTTGCCGCTTTGGTACTTGACCTAAACGCACTTTCACCGTATAAAATGTCTATTGTATTTTAGTCTATATTGAGTTTTTATGTCATCAAAACATCCTATCATAGCAGTCACTGGTTCATCAGGAGCAGGTACGTCCACAACGACTACAGCCTTTGAACACATGTTCAGAACACTTGGTATTACCCCAGTCAATGTTGAAGGAGACAGTTTTCATCGTTTCTCGCGCCAAGAGATGGATATGGAAAAGCGTAAAGCAGATGAAGCGCGAAAAAACCTGAGTTATTTCGGTGATATAGCTAATGATTTCGATGCGTTAGAGAAATTGTTTCGTGACTATGGCGAAACAGGAAAAGGCCAAATTAGGCATTACTTACATACATTTGATGAAGCAGTGCCTTACAACCAAATGCCAGGTACTTTTACCCCTTGGATTGACTTAGATGAAGGAACAGACTTATTGTATTACGAAGGGCTTCACGGTGGTGTTATTACCAAAGATAATGATGTGGCTCAACATGTCGATCTACTTATTGGTATGGTACCTATTGTAAACCTAGAGTGGATTCAAAAAATTGTTCGTGATACCAAAAAACGCGGGCATAGTCGAGAAGCCGTTACCGCCAGTATTGTGCGCAGTATGGAAGATTATATCTCCTTTATCACACCCCAATTTTCTCGTACGCATATAAACTTCCAACGTGTACCTACCGTAGATACCTCAAACCCTTTTAGTGCAAAAGCAATACCAAGCTTAGATGAAAGTTTTGTTGTTATTAGATTTCGTGAAGTGAAAAATGTTGATTTTCAATATTATCTTCGTATGATTGATGGCTCATTTATGTCACGGATAAATACGCTTGTCGTTCCCGGAGGAAAAATGAGTTTAGCCATGGAACTGATTTTAACGCCACTGATACGGGATCTGATTGAACGTAAAACTCAAGCAAATAAGCAACTCGACTGGATGAGTGATTTATAACCTATTTTTATTCTTTACTTTTTTTGTGACCAATACATCATTGCAGTTATTGTTTTACTTCCCACTTTTGGGTTAAGTCTATTTATTTATTTGCTTCCATGCCGGTCCATAGTACTTATTCAGAATGAGCTCAAAAGTGCCATTTTTCTTTAGCTTTTCTACTGATTTTCTCAATTGAACGGTTTTATTGAGTTGCATTGATAATTGTAACCATTGTTCTTTTTCACCTAAGATAAACTTGTTGTTAATATTCACTTCATCTAGGGGTTGTTGATCTTTCGCGGTTAAATTTTGTTCGAGCTAAAAGCGTTTTATTCGCGGCGAGTCGCGTGTAGCCTAGTCATTCTACGCAAACACGACTCAACAATGAAAAAAACGCTTTTAGCCGAATCTTTTAGACAGCGTTTGTTGGTCGT